>NZ_JBSFYC010000066.1:0-44697 GCF_053595675.1 Streptomyces sp. NPDC002446
CTCCCCCCGGTGGGGTAGGGGTGTGGGACGTAAAGCGAAGCAGTCCCACACCCCTACCCCGGAGGACCGCCACCGCACCCCGACAAGCCCCGCGCAGCGGCAACCAGCTCGCCGCAGGCGCAACGGCGAACAACCCCCACGGCGGGCCAGCTAAAAACGTGGGCAGCCAGCCAAGCGCAGCGTAAACGTCGTGCCCCGTTCAACTGGAGTTCGAAGGCGCACGGGAGCGTGTGCGGCGCAGGTACAGGGGAGCAGAACCGGCCATCTGGGAGATGACATGCCGCTCAGTCGGAGAGACTTCGCCAAACGTTCCGCCTTCGCCGGCGCGGGGGTCGCGCTGGCCGGCAGCGTCGGCGTGCTGGCCACCGCGCCCGGGGCCATCGGCGAGGAGGCACCGGACGGCGCGGCGGACGGCCAGGGCCACGGGATCGGCTACGGCCCGCTGATCCCGGACCCGGAGGGCATCCTCGCGCTGCCCGCCGGGTTCTCGTACCGGGTCATCACCCACTCCGGCGTCACCAAGCTCGACAGCGGCGAGACCACCCCCTCCAACCACGACGGCACCGGTACCTTCGAGGGCCACCGCGGCACCACCCTCCTGGTCAACAACCACGAGCTGAAGGGCCCGCGCGCCGACTGGCCGCACCCGGTGCCGCTGGCCGAAGGCCTGGTCTACGACCCGGCGGCGTCCGGCGGCTGTACCGTCGTCGAGGTCGCCAAGGACGGCACCCCGGTCGGCGAGTGGGTCGGCATCGCGGGTACGTCCACCAACTGCGCGGGCGGCACCACCCCTTGGGGCACCTGGCTCACCGGCGAGGAGACCGAGGACAAGGCCGGCGAGCACGGCATGACCAAGGACCACGGCTATGTCTTCGAGGTCGACCCGTACGACCGCCGCGCCGGCCGCAACCCCAAGCCCCTCAAGGCGCTGGGCCGTTACGCCCACGAGGCCGTCGTCGTCGACCCCAAGCGCGGCCACCTCTTCCTGACCGAGGACGCCTCCGGCCCCAACGGCCTGTTCTACCGCTGGACCCCGCCGCACGGCTTCCGCCACGGCCGCGGCCGGCTGCGCACGCTCGCCGCTGACGCCGGGGTGCTGGAGGCCTTCAAGTGCTTCGACTCCGGCGGCCGGTTCGTCGACGACCTCTCGCGCGCCACCAAGACCGGCACGGTCTACGGCGTCGACTGGGTCGAGGTGCCCGACCGCGATGCGCGCAGCGTCTCGGTGCGCAAGCAGTTCAAGGACGGCGAGGTCACCCGCGCCCGCAAGCTGGAGGGCCTGTGGTGGGCGGACGGCGGCGCCTATGTCGTCTCCTCCTACGCCCGTGAGGAGAGCCCGGTCCAGCACGACGGGCAGGTCTGGTTCTACGACCCGCGGCGGCGGACCCTGACCCTGAAGGTGCTGCTGGGCGTCAACCCCGACCCCGCCAAGGACGGCGCGCTCGACGGCCCCGACAACATCACCGTCTCGCCCTACGGCGGACTGATCATCGCCGAGGACGGCGAGGGCGTACAGCACCTCTTCGGGGCCACCGACGACGGCCGGACCTACCCGATCGCCCGCAACGACCTCAACATCGGCACCGCCGACAAGCCGGAGTTCAGCGAGTTCACCGGGCCGGTCTTCTCCCCGGACGGCAGGACCCTGTTCGCCAACATCCAGGACCCGGGCATCATGCTGGCCATCACCGGCCCCTGGAAGCGGCAGCGCCGCCAGCGCTAGCGTCCGCTCCCGACGGCCGCGGGCGGGCTCAGCCGGCCCCGGCCGTCAGGACGTAGTAGTCCAGCAGGCCGGTCTCGTACGCCGTCAGATAGCGGCGCGCCCACCGGTCCGCGGGCTCCGGCTGCTGCGCCAGATAGCGGTCGTACGCCTCCCAGACCCCCTCGCCGATCGGCCGGACCCGTACGTCGCGCAGGCCCGCCGCGGCCAGCGTCGCGGCGACCTCGTCGACCACGTACGGAACGTCCAGGCCGTCGGCGTACGGGGGCAGCAGCGCGGGCAGCGCGCGGGCGGCCTCCTCGGTGCGGGCGAAGAACGTCGTGAGCGCCAGCCGGCCGCCCGCTCGCAGCACCCGGGCCGCCTCCCGGGCGAAGCCGGCCAGATCACGGAAGTGCTGCGCGGCCTCGACGGAGTAGAGGAAGTCGACGGCGTCATCGGGCAGCGGGATCCGCTCGGCGGAGCCCAGCACGAACGCCAGCCGGCCGGCGCGGTCCGCGGGCCCGCCGAGCAGCGCCGCGTTCGCCTGCCGGGCGCGGGCGATCTGGTCGGGGTGGGCGTCCAGGCCGATGACCGAGCCCAGCGCGAACTCCCGCAGCGCCAGCGCACAGCCCAGACCGCGCCCGCAGCCGACCTCCAGGGCGGTGCGGCCCCGCGGCCGGTCGAAGGTGCCGAGGACCAGGCGGTAGAGGTCCTGCTCGCTGCGCACCCGGTCGGCCTCGGTCAGCGGCCGGCCGTCGATGTCCGCCAGTTCCGCCCAGTAGCCGAAGTTGATGAAGCCGCCGGCGAAGGCCGGGACGGTGCTCAGGTCGTACTCCCCGTAGATCTTCGCGACCCGCTCGGGAAGCTCGGGCGGCGGCTCTGGGCCGTCCGGGTGATCCGCGGGTCCGGGTGCGCCGGCCGGCGGCTGCCGCTGCGCCATCGAACGCTCCTTGTGACCGGGCCGGGGCGGGGGCGGGGAATCCTGCGGGCGTGGGGACGTTGAAGCAGAGGTGGTGAGCTCGACGATACGGACGACACAATTCTCGATCCTGGACCGTTCCCGCACCAGGGAAGGGCACCCGGAGGCGGCGGCGCTGCGCGACACGGTGGAGCTGGCGCGGCGCGCCGAGGAGCTGGGCTACCACCGCTTCTGGGTCTCCGAGCACCACAGCGTGCCCGGGGTGGCCGGCTCCGCGCCGACGGTGCTGGCCGCCGC
Organism: Streptomyces sp. NPDC002446; assembly: GCF_053595675.1. Classification (NCBI taxonomy): domain Bacteria; kingdom Bacillati; phylum Actinomycetota; class Actinomycetes; order Kitasatosporales; family Streptomycetaceae; genus Streptomyces; species Streptomyces sp. NPDC002446. The sequence continues at coordinate 2,916 of NZ_JBSFYC010000066.1, forward strand.
GGTGGCCTCGGCGACCGAGCGGATCCGGGTCGGCACCGGCGGGGTGATGCTGCCCAACCACCGGCCGCTGGTGGTCGCCGAGCAGTTCGGGGTGCTGGAGGCGCTCTTCCCGGGCCGGATCGACATGGGCCTGGGCCGGTCGGTGGGCTTCACCGGGGGCATCCGCCGTGCGCTGGGTACGGACAAGGACGCCACCGAGGACTTCGGCGCCCGACTGGCCGAGCTCCTCGGGTACTTCACGGGCACTCAGACCGTCCACCCGCAGGTGCATGCGCGCCCCGCCGAGGGACTGCGGATCCCGGCCTTCGTCCTGGCTACCGGCGCCGGGGCCCAGGTCGCCGCGGCGGCCGGGCTGGGCCTGGTCATCGGCGACTTCCGGGGCCGGCAGAAGATGCTGGACGCCATCGACGCCTACCGGCAGGCGTTTCGCCCCTCGGCCCTGTGGGACCGGCCGTATGTGGTCGTCTCCGGGACGGTGGCCGTGGCCGACACGGCGGAGCGGGCGCGTCGGCTGCTGCTGCCGGAAGCCCGTTCGCTCGCGTACTCCCGCGTCCATGGTGTCTTCCCGCCGCTGCGGCCCGCCGAGGACGGACCGGCGGCCGTGGCCGCGCTGTCCGCACGCGAGCGCGGCTTCTACGAGGAGGCCCTGCGCGGCCATGTCCATGGCACGGAGGAGGAGGTCGCCGACGCCCTGGGCACACTGATCGACCGCAGCGCCGCGGACGAGGTGCTGGTGACGACCAGTACCTACGAGCGCGCGGCGCTGCTGGAGTCGTACGAGCGGCTGGCCCGGGTCGCGGGGCTGGGCTCTGCCGTCCGGCCCGCTACAGCGCCTGCCCGGCCGGCTTGACCATGCCGCGGACCGTGCGGGCGTCGATGAACTCGCCCATGGCCGTCATCTCCCACTCGCCGGAGAACTGGCGGATGAGCTTGGCCATCATCACGCCCGTGCGGGGCTCGGAGTGGGTGAGGTCGAAGCGGGCCAGCTCCTCGCCGCTCTGGGCGTCCACCAGGCGGCAGTAGGCCTTGGCGACGTCGGAGAACTTCTGGCCGGAGAAGGAGTTCACGACGAAGACCAGGCCGGTGACCTCCGGCGGGAGGCCGCCGAGGTGGACGGTGATGGCCTCGTCGTCGCCGGCGCCCTCGCCGGTGAGGTTGTCGCCGGAGTGCTGGATGGCGCCGCCCAGGATCATCAGCTTGCCGAAGAAGCAGTTGTCGATCTTCTTGCGGTCGGGGCCGTAGGCGATGACGGAGGCGTCCAGGTCGATGTTCTTGCCGCGGAAGGCGGGCTCCCAGCCGAGGCCCATCCGGACCGAGCTGAGCAGAGGCTTGCCGCCCTTGACCAGCGAGACGGTCTGGTTCTTCTGGAGGCTGACCCGGCCCTTGTCGAGGTTGATCTTGCCGGAGGCGGGCGCGGGCGCGGCGGCGGGGGGAGCGGCGGCCGACGGCGGGGAGACGGGGGCCGCGGGCGCGGCGGCGGGGGCCGGGGGAGCCGCGGGGGCCGGTGCCGTCTGCGGGGCGGCGGGCGTGGCGGGCGTGGCGGGCTCCTCCACGCTGACGCCGAAGTCGGTGGCGATTCCGGCCAGCCCGTCGGCGTAGCCCTGGCCGACCGCGCGGACCTTCCAGGCGCCGTTGCGGCGGTAGATCTCGACGACCACCAGTGCGGTCTCGGTGCCCAGGCGGGGCGGGGTGAAGGTGGCGATGGTGCTGCCGTCGTCGGCGTTGCGGACCGTGCCGGTCGGCTCCGTACCGGCGAAGGTCGCGCCGGGGGCGTCCAGGCTCGCCGTGACCACGATCTTCTCGATGCCCTCGGGGACCGCGGCGGTGTCCACCGTGATGGTGTCACCGCCGCCGGCCGCCGCGGAGTGCGTCACGCCCGGTCCGGCGGGCTGGTTGTAGAACACGAAGTCGTCGTCGGAGCGCACCTTGCCGTTGGCGGCGAGCAGCAGGCCCGACACATCCAGCCGCACGGGGGCGGTGACGTCCACCGCCACCCGCGCGGCGGTGAGCGGGAGGTTCGAGCCAGGAGTCATAGCGGTCATGCCGGAACCAACGATCGGCTCGCCTTTGCGGTTCCATTACCCGCGGCCGGATGGCCGTCCGTGCGGTGCGTCACCGTTCGCGGGAGTTTCCGAAGAGCAGCCGGTAGGCGATCAGCAGGACCAGCGCACCGGCGATCGAGGAGATCCACATGGAGGGCTCGCCGAAGTCCTTCGGTATCGGGCGGTGCAGGAACTTCGTGGACAGCCAGCCGCCGATGAAGGACCCCACGATGCCGATCAGGGTCGTGCCGACCAGTCCGCCCGGGTCCCGTCCCGGCAGCAGGACCTTGGCGATGACGCCCGCGATCAGCCCCAGTACGAGCCAGCTGACGATGCCCATGATGCGTTCCTCGTTCCTGCGCGGAGGGGTTGGTACACAGACGAGGACGCCGCGCGGACGGTACGGGTTCCGTACCGTGGCACGGGCCACGTGCGGCTTCGGCCGCGGCCCGGTGGCCGGATTCGTGCCGTTGTCAGTGCGGCCACCTGGGCGGGTCGGTGCAGAAGGCGCCGCCGAGGTGCGCGTGCGCGGGGTCCGCGGGATCCAGTTCGCCCTGTTCGGCGATGAGCCGTGCGGCGTACGGCTCGGAGTCGTCCTGCGGCGCGTACCCCAGGGCGCGGGCCGTCGACAGGTCCCACCACAGGCGGGTGTTGGCGGAGGAGCCGTAGACGACGGTGTGGCCGACGCCGGGCGCGGTGAGCGCGGCGTGCAGCAGCCGGGCGCAGTCGGCCGGGCTCAGCCAGATCGACAGCATCCGTACCGAGGTCGGCGCGGGGAAGCAGGAGCCGATGCGGATCGAGACGGTCTCGATGCCGTGCCGGTCCCAGTAGAGCGAGGCGAGGTCCTCGCCGAACCCCTTGGAGAGGCCGTAGAAGGTGTCGGGGCGGTGCGGAGTGCCGACGGGGATGGCGCCGGAGCCGTCCGCGGGGCGCGGGGTGAAGCCGACCGCGTGGTTCGAGGAGGCGAAGACGATCCGGCCCACGCCCGCCTCGCGTGCCGCTTCGTAGAGGTGGTAGGTGCCCTCGATGTTGGCCCGCAGGATCTTCTCGAACGGGGCCTCCAGGGAGATGCCGGCGAGGTGGATGACGGCGTCGACGCCGCGTACGGCCTCGCGCAGCGCCTGTGTGTCGGCCAACTCGGCGGTGATGGCGTCCGGTTCGCCGGTTCGGCCGTCGACGGGCCGCTGGTCGAAGAGGCGCAGCCGGTAGCCGTAGGGCGGCAGCAGCTCGCGCATCAGGGTGCCGATCCCGCCGGCGGCGCCGGTGAGCAGGACGGTGCGGGGTGCGGTCATGGGCGGGTGCTCCTCCGGCTGGGCGAGCGGGCGGTCCGGGCTGCAAGGCTGTGTCCGCGAACGGTGTTCAGGTGGGCGGACAACCGTAGGGAGCGCCATCCTCGCTGGTCGAGGCGGTTGACGGACCGTGTAAATCGGCTTGCGGGGCGGCAGTTGTGGGTCCTTGACCCGTGCGGGACGGCTGCTCTAGCGTATCGGAGTTCAGAAACATGGACATGGATCAGAAGCGTGCACGAGCATGTCAGGGAGAGTCCGTGACCGCACACCCTCCCCCAGCTGCCGCTGGGGGCGCCCTCCAGCTCGCCGACCGCCTCGACGGACCGCTCTTCTTCCCCGTGACCGCGTTCGCGCCCGGCGGCGCCCCGGACCTGACGGCCTTCCGTGCCCACCTGCGCACCGGCATCGACGCGGGCGCGACCGCCGTCTTCGCCTGCTGCGGCACCGGCGAATTCCACGCGCTCGACCCCGAGGAGTTCGCCGACTGCGTCACGGCCGCGGTCCACGAGGCCGCCGGACGCGTCCCGGTGATCGCCGGTACCGGCTACGGCACCGCGCTCGCCGTCCGCTTCGCCCGCCTCGCCCGCGACGCCGGCGCCGACGGGCTGCTCGCCATGCCGCCCTACCTCGTCGCCCCGCCCCAGGAAGGGCTGCTGCGGCACTACGCCGAACTCGCCGCCGCCACCCCGCTTCCGGTCATCGTCTACCAGCGCGACAACGCCGTCCTCACCCCGGCCACCGTCGCCGCCCTGGCCAGGACCCCGGGCGTCATCGGCCTCAAGGACGGCCTGGGCGACCTCGATCTGCTGCAGCGGATCATCGGCGCCGTCCGCACCGACGCCCCCGGCGCGGACTTCCTCTACGTCAACGGCCTGCCCACCGCCGAACTCACCGCCCCCGCCTACCGGGGTCTGGGCGTGCGCCGCTACTCCTCCGCCGTCTTCGCCTTCGCCCCCGAGATCGCCCTCGCCTTCCACCGGGCGCTGGCCGCGGGCGACGACGACACCGTGCGCCGGCTGCTGGACGGCTTCTACCGGCCGCTGGTCGAACTGCGCAACCAGGGCCGCGGCTACGCGGTGTCGCTGGTCAAGGCCGGCGTACGGCTGCGCGGCCTGGACGTCGGCGAGGTCCGGCCCCCGCTCGGCGAACCGGCCCCCGCCCACCTGGAGGAGCTCGCCGGGCTGCTCGACCGCGGCCTGGCGCTGGCCGCGTCCGCGCCCGGGGCCGGCGCCTGATGCGCACCGGAGCCTTCCTCCACCCCTGGGACGTGGCCGGTGACCCGGACGCCGCCGCCCGCCTCGCCGGCCTCGGCGTCCAGCAGGTCACCCTGGGAGCACTCCGGGCCCCCGCCGCGGCGGACCCCGGGTAAAGCGCACACGCCTGGAATCCGGCTGCGCCGCGCTCGCCCTTCTGCCAGTGTCATCCGTCATGAACAGCGATGACGTTCTCCTCCGGCGTGCTGGTGAGCGCGATGCGGCCGCTATGGCCGACGTGTGGCTGCGTTCCTTCGCCGCCGCGCTGCCGGCCGTGCGCCGCGCGCACGACGACGACGCGGTACGGCACTGGTTCTCCGCCGTGGTCGTGCCCGAGCGCGAGGCCTGGGCGGCCGTCGCCGGGGACCGCGTGGTGGGGCTCCTGGTACTCGACGGCGCCGAGCTGGAGCAGCTCTACCTCGAACCGTCGTGGCGCGGCCGGGGGCTGGGCGACCGGTGCGTCGGCCTGGCCAAGCGGCGGCGGCCGCGGGGCCTGGAACTGTGGACGTTCCAGGCCAACGGACCGGCGCGGCGGTTCTACGAGAGGCACGGCTTCGTCGCGGTGGAGCGCACCGACGGATCGCGCAACGAGGAACGGGAGCCGGACATCCGCTACCGCTGGCGGCCGTGAGAGCCGGCCGCCGCTGCCCCGCCTCCCGGCACCGCCCCCGTCCTCACCCCGCGTCCTCACCCCGGCCGGACGAACCCGCACTCGTACGCGGCGATCACCGCCTGGGTCCGGTCGCGTACCCCCAGCTTGGCCAGCACCCCCGCGACATGGGTCTTCACCGTGGCCGGGCCCACGCCCAGGCGCTCGGCGATCTCGGCGTTGGTCAGACCCGCCGTCATCAGCCGCAGCACCGCCCGCTCCCGCTCGGACAGCCGGGCCCGCAGGGTCCGAACCGCGTCCTGGGCGGCCCGCTCCCCGGCGTGCTGGGCGGCCAGCCGGCGCACCGCCGCCGGGAACAGCAGCGAGTCGCTGCGCGCCACCAGCCGTACGGCCTGGACCAGGTCCTCGGCCCCGGACCGCTTGAGCAGGAACCCGCTGGCGCCGGCCCGCAGCGCGTCGTACACATAGGCGTCGTTCTCGAAGGTCGTCACGACGATGATGCGCGGCGGCCCGGTCATCTGGGCGAGCACCTGCTCGGTCGCACGGATCCCGTCGATTTCCGGCATCCGCACGTCCATCAGCACGACGTCCGGGCGCAGTTGGCGGATCAGCGGCACCGCCTCCGCGCCGGTCGCCGCCTCGCCCACGACCTCCATATCGGCCTCGGCGCCCAGGATCGCGCGCAGCGCCGTACGCACCATCCGCTCGTCGTCGGCGAGGACGATGCGCAGCGGCCCGGTCCGCTCGCCGGTCCCGTCGCCGGTCCGGTGGCCCTCGTCCGGTACTGCCGTCATGCCCGGTTCCCCCTGTCTTCCGTCCCCGTCGGCCGCACGGCGTACGCCGCCGCGCTCACCGCTGTTCCCCGCCCGCCAGCGGCAGCCGGGCGGTCAGCCGCCACACGCCGTCCTGTGCCGCGGCCGTCGCCTCGCCGCCCAGCAGCCGGGCGCGTTCGGCGATCCCCGGCAGTCCGCGGCCCCCGCCGGTGCGGGGCGCCGGGACCGGCGAGCCGGGCGCCGGGCCGGCCACCGGCCCGCGCACCGGGTTCTCCATCCGCAGCGTCAACTCCCGCTCGTCCCGGTGCAGACACAGCCGCACGGGCACCGGCCCGGCGTGCCGCAGCGCATTGCTCAGGCCCTCCTGCACGATCCGGTACGCCTCCCGCGAGACCACCGGCGGCAGCCCCGTGCACCGTCCCTCCACCGTCACCTCGACCCGTACGCCCGCCGCGCGGGTCCGGCCGAGCAGCGCCTCCAGCCCGTCCAGGGTGGGCGCGGGCGCCGTCGGACCGGTGGCGTCCTCCTCGCGCAACAGGCCCAGTACGGTGTCCAGTTCGGCGACCGCCTCGCGGGTGGTGTCCTCGATGGCGCCCAGTGCCTGGCGGACGAACTCCGGGTCGCGCTCCAGGACCCGGCGGGCCGCGCTCGCCTGCAGGGTGACCGCGCTCAGCGCGTGCCCCACCGCGTCGTGCAGTTCACGGGCCAGCCGGTTGCGGGTGGCCAGATCGGCGGCCCGGCGCTCGGCGGCGGCCAGCCGGTCGGCGGGGGTGGGCCCCAGCAGGGCCGGCGCGCAGCGGGCCAGCAGCGCTCCGGCCGCCCACGCGGTGCCGATGACCAGGGCCAGCAGCGCCAGCCCGGCGAGCGGGCCGAGCACGCCGGGGAAGGCCTGCATCCAGTCCAGCGCGGTCTGCTGCAGCGGCGCCGAGACCGGCAGCAGCACCAGCATCAGTGCGGCCGGCGGCGCGGACAGCGTCGTACCGCTGACGATCCCGCCGGCCAGCAGATGCGCCACGAACCACAGCGCGGTACGCCGGCGGGCCGCCCAAGAGGTGGCCGGCCCGTCGGCCAGCTGCTCGGCGGGGATGTCGCACAGCGACCGTACGGCGGTCACCTCCAGCGGCCTCAGCTGCGGGAAGACCAGCGCGGTCAGCGCGGCCAGCGGGAGCGCGCAGCCGAAGGCGACGAACTGCCAGCCGGGCTGGCGCAGCGGGTCGGCGCCGTCCGCGAGTAGCGGCACGGCCACCGTCGCCACCAGGTAGAACGGCATCAACAGCGCGCCGCCCAGCACCAGATGGACCCAGCGGCGGCCCGCCCGCCGCAGCCGGGACCCGCCCGTCAGCCCCATCGCGCGGCCTCGCGCTCGGCGAAGAAGTGCGCCCCGGCGGCGGCCACGAGTATCCCGGCGATCATCTGCACAGCGTAAGTGAGGCTCATCAGCGGTGTGGGCAGCCGCGGGTCGGTCGCCGTGACGGTGAGCGTGGCCAGCGTCTGCCAGCCGCCCCAGCAGGCCAGCGCGCCCGAGCCGATCCAGGCGGCGGCCAGCGGCACCGACAGCGGCAGGCGGCGGCCCCGGCCGTACGCGAGCATCAGCGCACCGGCCGCGGTGAGCACGGCGAACAGGACGTAACCGGCCTCGTTCAGACGGGAGTCGGCGTCCAGTGCGGCGGCCCGCGCGGGGTTCAGACCGGCGGTGCTGCCGGTCGCCCACAGCAGGTGTGCGGCGGCCGGCAGCAGGCTCAGGACGGCCGCCGCGTTCGCGGTCAGCCGGCGCGCGGACCGGGTGGGGCCGGCCGGGAGCGCGCCGGTACGGCCGCGCCACAGGTGGCCCCAGCGCTCCCTGGCGTACAGCACGAACAGGGTGCCCAGGGCCAGGCCCTGCACGAGGAAGCCGCCGTAGACCACGCTCCACACCCAGGGGTCGAGCAGTTCGTACGCGCCGCCGCCGGATGCGCCGCCGTCGCCCCTGCCGCCGTTCAGCGCCGCGGCCAGGGTCTGGGCGGGGAAGACCGCGAAGACCGGCGCCAGCAGGCCGGTGGCGCACCACATCGGCAGCGCCAGCAGCCAGGCCGGCACCCGCCGCCCCCACGGCTGGGTCAGCAGGAACGCCAGCACGACCACGGCCGCGTCCATCAGCACGGTGAGCGCGTTGACCGCCACCAGGGGGCTGCCGCCCTGGCGCAGCGCGCTGCCCTCGGGGATGCCGAGGTGGCTGCCCGCGATCCAGGCGATCTTGAGGGAGAGGTACGGCAGGCAGGCGGCCAGGGTGGTCACGCGCAGCACGGCGCGGGCACGGCGGGCGGGGAGGGCGGGGAAGGTCCGGTTGCTCATGGCGACCAGACTTCCGCCGCCGCGCCCCGGCCGCCTCGGCCCCGGCGATGATCCGCCTCCGCCGCACGGGGGAGCGGCGGCTCGTCACGGCCGCCGGGTGGTCACAGCCGCCGGGTGGCCAGCGTCAGCCGGTCGCGGGCGTCGAACAGCATGTCCTTGATCATCTGCTCATGGTCCGGGGTCAGCCGGGCCACCGGCACCGAGCAGCTGATCGCGTCCCGGGCCGGGGTGCGGTAGGGGATCGCGACGCCGAAGCAGCGCAGGCCCAGGGTGTTCTCCTCGCGGTCGACCGCATAGCCCTGCTCGCGCACCGCGTGCAGCTCCTCGATCAGCTGCTCGCGGTCGGTGAGGGTGTGCTCGGTCAGCTGCGCGAGGGCCGGCGGCAGCAGCGCCCGGACCTGGTCGTCGGTGTACGTCGCGAGCAGGGCCTTGCCCAGCGACGTGGAGTGCGCGGGCAGCCGCCGGCCGACCCGGGTGAAGGGGCGCAGATAGTGCTGCGACTGACGGGTGGCGAGGTAGACGACGTTGGTGCCGTCGAGCCGGGCCAGGTGGATGGTCTCGGTGGTGTCGTCGGAGAGCCGGTCCAGCGCCGGGCGGGCCGCCGCCACCACCTCGTCGCCGTCGATGTACGACGTACCGACCAGCAGTGCGCGGACGCCGATGCCGTAGCGGGTGCCGGTCGCGTCCGTCTCGATCCAGCCCAGGTCGACGAGGGTGCGCAGCAGCATGTAGAGGCTGGACTTCGGGTAGCCGACGGCCTCTTGGACGGAGGCCAGCGAGTGCATACCGGGGCTGCCCGCGAAGTACTCCAGCAACTCCACCGTCCGTACCGCCGACTTGACCTGGGATCCACCGGTATCGGCAGCTGACATCGCCCTTGACCCCTCTGTTCGGACCGCCATAGAGTCCCGATGGTGCTGTTCAACATCCGGGATGGCGTTCAGCATATCGAACGAGATCCGGTGTGCCGCAAGGTGCGAAAGCCCCCGGAAGGGCTCACCAGCGCGCAGAACGGCGCAGTACGACTCGGCACGGCATCACCCGGGAGGAATGCACGGTGGCAGCGGCGACAGCAGCACCAGTCTGGAGCGTCGACCCCCGAACCGGGAAGCGGCGGGAGCAGGTTGCGGTGGAGGCCACGGCCGGCGAGGTGGACGCGGCGGTCCGCGCGGCCCACACCGCCCGGGGCGCGCTCGCCGACCGCACGGCGCGCGCCGCCCTGTTGCGCCGCGCCGCCGGACTGCTCGACGGGGCGGGCGAGGCGGTCATCGAGGCCGCCGACGCCGAGACCGCCCTCGGCCCCGGCCGGCTCACCGGCGAACTCGCCCGTACCACCTACCAGTTGCGGGCCTTCGCGGACCTCGTCGAGGACGGCGCGTTCCTCGACGTACGCATCGACCACGCCGACCCGGACCGCACCCCGCCCCGGCCCGACCTGCGCCGCTACAAGATCCCCTTGGGCGTGGTCGCGGTCTACTCCGCCGGCAACTTCCCGCTCGCCTTCTCCGTGCCCGGCGGCGACACCGCCAGCGCCCTCGCGGCGGGCTGCCCGGTCGTCGTCAAGGCACACCCCGACCACCCCGCCACCTCCGAGCTGTGCGCCGCGCTGCTGCGCCGCGCCGCCGCCCAGACCGGCCTCCCCGAGGGCGTGGTGAACCTGGTGCACGGCTTCCAGGCCGGTATCGACCTGGTGCGCCACCCGCTGATCGCCGCCGCCGGCTTCACCGGCTCGGTACGCGGCGGCCGGGCCCTCTACGACGAGGCCGCGGCCCGCCCGCGCCCGATCCCCTTCCACGGCGAACTGGGCAGCCTCAACCCGGTCGTGGTCACCGAGGCCGCGGCGGACGAACGCGCCGAGCAGATCGGGGCGGGGCTGGCCGGCTCGATGACGCTCGGCGCCGGCCAGTTCTGCGTCAAGCCGGGGTTGGTCCTGGTGCCCGAGGGCGGGCCCGGCGACCGGCTGCTGAAGTCGCTGACCGCCGCGGTCAGCGACACCGAGCCCGGTGTGCTGCTCGACCACCGCATGCGCGACGCGTTCCTCGACGGCATCCGCACCCGTGCCGGGCTCGCGGACGTCGAGTCACCGGTGACGCCGGGCGCCGGCGGGGAGCACACCGTCAGCGCCGGCTTCCTGACCGTCCCCGCCGCCCGCCTCACCGCCGAAGGGCCGCACGACCTCCTCCTGGAGGAGTGCTTCGGCCCGGTCACCGTCGTCGCCCGCTACACCGACGAGGCCGAGCTCGGCGCCGTCCTCGCCCGCCTCCCCGGCAACCTCACCGCGACGCTCCAGCTCGGCGCCGCCGAAGGCGCCGGCTCCGGCCTGGGCGCCCGGCTGCTCACCGAGGTCACCCAGCTCGCCGGACGGGTCGTCGTCAACGGCTGGCCGACCGGCGTCGCGGTCGCCCCCGCCCAGCACCACGGCGGCCCCTACCCGGCCGCCACCTCCACCGCCACCTCCGTCGGCGGCACCGCCGTCGAACGCTGGCTGCGCCCCGTCGTCTACCAGGACACCCCGCCCGCACTGCTGCCGCCCGAACTGCGCGAGGACGGCCTTCCGCCGTCCCAGGGCGGGTAGGCATCCGCACCGTGCACCCCGCCCCGGACGCCACAGCCCTCCGGGTCCGCGCCGCCACCCGCGCCGACCTGGATGCGATCGCCGCCCTGCACACCGCCGCCCGCGCCGCCCACCACCACGCCCGCTTCCCCGGCATCCCCTTCGACGCCCGCGCGGAACACACCCGCCGGCGCCACGCCTGGTCCCGCGCCCTGCACCGCGACGACACCCCCGTGCTCTGCGCCGTACGGCACGGCACCGTCGTCGGCGCCGTCGCGTACGTCCCCCACGCCTCAACGGCGCGGGGGCACCCCCATCGGGACGACGGCAGCCGGCCCACCGTCGAGCTCCACCAGCTCCACGTCGACCCCGCCCACTGGGGCACCGGCGTCGGCCGCGCCCTGCACACCGCCTGCCTGCACGCCTGGCGTACGGCCGGCTTCGCCCGCGCCGTCCTCGACGTCCGCTGGCACAACCACCGCGCCCGCGGCTTCTACAGCGGCCTAGGCTGGCACGCCGACCCCGACCGCCGCCCCGCCCCCGACGCCACCCACCTCACCCTGAGGCTCGACCTGGCGCCGGGGCACCCTCCCGCCGCGCGATGATCTGGAGCCGCTCGGCCGTCCGCCCGTCCAGCGTGGCGACCGTACCGGTCCGCTCCGCCACCACCGAGAAGCCCGCCGCCCGCACCAGACCGCGCAGCCGCTGCGGCGGATGGTGCCGGAACACCCCGCCGTCGGGCGTCTCGAACACCCCGTACGTGCCGTGGCGCCCGGCGAAGTGCGCATAGCGCTCCCGGTTGAGCGCGTCGTCCTGCACCGGCACATCGCTCAGGTACAGCACACCGCCGGGCCGCACCAGCCGCCCCAGCTCCCCGACGATCGCCGACTGATCCGCGTCCCGCGGAACACAGGTGAGCACCGCGAACAGCAGCGCCGCGTCGAACGAGCCGCCCTCGAACGGCAGCGGCAGCCCCGCCCACCGCATCAGATCGAGCCCCGGATGCTCCCGCCGCCCGCGCGCGATCAGCGCCGCCGACACATCGACCCCGCGCACCTCGCGGTACCCCATCCCGTCCAGCTCGGCGGTCAGCCGCCCGTAGCCGCAGCCGTAGTCCAGCACCCGCGCGCCGCGCGGCAGGTACGCCTCCAGCAGCGCCGGATCGAGCGGATGGGTGAAGGTCTTGGCCGACCCGGTCGTCTCCCAGAACCCGAGGAATTCCTGTGGCGAGGTCATGCCGGGACGGTACCCGCGGAATAGACCGCCGCCCCGCGAGGTTGAGCCAGGACACCTCCCGAGAAGGAAAGTCAGCTCATGCGCGTCGAAATCTGGTCCGACATCGCCTGCCCCTGGTGCTACATCGGCAAGGCCCGCTTCGAGGCCGGGCTCGCCGCGTTCGCGCACCGCGACAGCGTCGAGGTCGTGCACCGCTCCTTCGAGCTGGACCCGAAGGCCCCGGCGCCCACGGACATCCCGGTGCTCGACATGCTCGCCGCGAAGTACGGCGTCAGCCGCGCGCAGGCCGAGGCGATGGAGGCCCGCGTCGCCGAGGCGGCCGCGGGGGAGGGGCTCGGCTACCGCGCGGGCCGCATCCACGGCAACACCTTCGACCTGCACCGCCTGCTGCACGCCGCGAAGGCGCACGGCGTCCAGGACACCCTGCTCGACGCCCTCTACCGCGCCAACTTCGCCGAGGCCCGCCCGCTCGGCGACCCCGCGGTCCTCCGCGAGATCGCGGTCGGCGCGGGGCTGCCCGGCCAGGAGGCCGACCGGGTGCTCGCCGACCCCGACGCCTACGCACCGGACGTACGCGCCGATGAGCGCGAGGCCGCCGAGCTCGGCGCCACGGGCGTGCCGTTCTTCGTCATCGACCGCCGCTACGGCATCTCCGGCGGCCAGCCCGCCGAGGTCTTCCGGCAGGCACTGGAGCGCGCGCACACCGACGCGGCGCTCCAGCCGCTGCCCGCCGGCGACGCGGAGGTCTGCGGGGACGACGGCTGCGCCCTGCCCGTGAACTGACGGCGGGCCGGACAGCCGAAAAGACCGTGGACGGTTCGGCCGCCGCCGAGCACAGTGGGATCATGCAGCGACGTGAGCCACTCGGCGGGGCCGAATTCGCGCCCGAGACGACCTATCTGAACTCCGCCTCCAGCGGACTTCTCCCGCGGCGCAGCGCCACCGCCCTGCGCGCGGCCATCGAGGAGTCCGCCTCCTACGGCACGATGGGCCGCGACTACTTCGCGGCCCCCACCGCCTGCCGGGCCGCCTTCGCCCGGCTGCTGGACCATCCCGCCGAGCGCGTCGCCGTCGGCAGCTCGGTCGCGGTGTTCTCCGCCCTGATCGCCGCCTCCCTCCCGCCCGGCGCGGAAGTCCTCGCCCCCGAGGGCGACTTCAGCTCCCTGCTCAACCCGCTCGGCACCCACCCCGGCATCAAGCTGCGCACCGTACCGCTGGAGGCGCTCGCCGACGCGGTACGCCCCGGCACCGCGCTGGTCGCGTTCAGCGCCGTACAGTCCCTCGACGGCCGGATCGCCGACCTGACTGCCGTACGGGAGGCCGCACGGGCCCACGGGGCGCGCACCTTCCTCGACGCCACCCAGGCCGCCGGCTGGCTGCCGCTGCGCGCCGCCGACTTCGACTACCTGGTCAGCGGCGCCTTCAAGTGGCTGCTGTGCCCGCGCGGCACCACCTTCCTGGCGTTCGGCGGCGACCTCGCCCAGGCCCCCGACTGGCCGGCGCCGCTGCACGCGGGCTGGGTGGCCGGCGAGGACGTCGGCGCGTCCAACTACGGCCTGATCCGGCCGGCCGCCACCGCCCGGCGCTTCGACGAACCGCACGCCCACTTCTCGTACGTCGCCGCCGAACACTCCCTCGCCCTCATCGAGGAGCTGGGCGTGGCCGCCATCCACGCCCACAACACCGCGCTCGCCGCGTACTGCCGCGAAGGACTCGCCGAACGCGGCCTGGCCCCCCGCCCCGCGCCCGGCTCGGCGATCGTCTCCACCCCCGCCCCCGTGGACGCGCAGCGCCGGCTGACCGAGGCGGGCGTACGGATCTCGGTGCGCGGCGGACTGCTCCGCGCGGCCTTCCACCTCTACAACTCCACGGACGACGTGGACCGGCTGCTGGCACTGCTGGCGTAGCGGCTGTCACCGGGACGACGCACACGGCACGGCGCGGCCGCCGCACAGACCCTGCTGTGCGGCGGCCGCGCCGTCGGTGTCCCCTCCGTGCCCGCGCACGGACGCGTCCTACGTCACCGGCGTGAAGTCCCGCGCCCCGATGTACTCCGGGCGCCGCACCGGAGCCGCGAACGGCTCCACCGCGGCGTTGTCCACGCTGTTGAAGACGATGAAGACATTGCTGCGCGGGTAGGGGGTGATGTTGTCGCCCGAGCCGTGCATGGCGTTGCAGTCGAACCAGGTCGCCGAACCGGCCTTGCCGGTGAACAGGCGGATGCCGTGCTTGTCCGCCATCTTCGTGAGGACCTCGTCCGACGGGATGCCCGCGTCCTGCATCTGCAGGGACCGCTTGTAGTTGTCCTTCGGAGTCTCGCCCTCGCAGCCCACGAAGTGCCGGTGCGAACCGGGCATGATCATCAGGCCGCCGTTGGTGTCGTAGTTCTCCGTCAGCGCGATCGAGACCGACACGGTGCGCATGTTCGGCAGACCGTCCTCGGCGTGCCAGGTCTCGAAGTCCGAGTGCCAGTAGAAGCCGGAGGCACCGAAGCCGGGCTTCACATTGATCCGCGACTGGTGGACATAGACGTCCGAGCCGAGGATCTGCCGGGCCCGGCCGACCACGCGCGGGTCGGAGACCAGCTTGGCGAACACCTCACTGATCTTGTGCACCTCGAACACGGACCGTACGCTCTGCGACTTCGGCTCGACGATGGAGCGCGGATCGGCGCGCATCTCCGGGTCGAGCACCAGCCGGTCCAGTTCGGCGCGGTACACCGCGACTTCCTCCGCCGTCAGCAGCTCCCCGATGGCGAAAAAGCCGTCGCGTTCGAAGTCGCTCAGCTCGGACGGCGCGAACGGGCCGGCCGTTCCGGGCTGCGACCACACCGCCGGGTCCTTCCGCGGGGTGATCACCTCGGTGGTCCCACGGGTCGGGTACAGGTCGGCGGTGCGCTCGGGTGCGGTGGTCATGGTGTTGCCTTCCTCTCCTCTCGTACGGAATCTGTCCTACGTGCGCGTGCGTGCCTTCCTCAGCTCTGCCGGACGGGGCAGGAGGGTGCCGCCTCTTGCTCAGACCGTCTCGGGCTCGGGGTCCGGTTCGGTGAGAAGCGGGTAGACCCCGTTCTCGTCGTGGTCCTCGCGGCCGGTCACCGGCGGGTTGAAGACGCACAGGCAGCGGAAGTCCTTCTTGATCCGCATGGTGTGCTTCTCATGCCCGTCGAGGAGGTACATCACGCCGGGCGTGATGAGGTGCTTCTCGCCCGTCTCGTCGTTGGTCAGCTCGGCCTCGCCCTCGACGCAGACGACGGCCTCGATGTGGTTCGCGTACCACATCGACGTCTCCGTACCGGCGTACAGGACGGTCTCGTGCAGCGAGAAGCCGACGCGCTCCTTGGCGAGCACGATGCGCTTGCTCTCCCACGTGCCGGATGCGGCCTTGACGTGGCGGTCGGTGCCTTCGATGTCCTGGAAGGATCGGACGATCACGGTGAGTCGGTGCCTTTCTGTGAAACGGTCGGGAGCCCTGGGGTTCTCGGTCAGGCGCAGTCGCGGACCGCGCGGGCGAGGGTGCGAAGGCCCTCGTCCAGCTCCTCGGGGGTGGTCGTCAGCGCGGGCAGCAGCTTGACGACCTCGCTCTCCGGGCCGGAGGTCTCGATCAGCAGACCCAGCTCGAAGGCGCGCTTGGCGATCTTGTTGGCGAGGCTCTTGTCGATGCACTCCAGGCCCCACACCAGACCGCGGCCGCGGTACTCGGCGATGGCGTCCGGGTGCTCCTCGACGATGGCCTTCAGGTGCGCTTCGACGATCTCACCGCGGGCGAGAGTCTGCTTCTCCATCTGGCCGTCGGCCCAGTAGGTGTCCAGCGCCGCGGCGGCGGTCACGAAGGCCGGGTTGTTGCCGCGGAACGTGCCGTTGTGCTCGCCCGGCTCCCAGATGTCCAGCTCGGGCTTGAACAGGGTCAGCGCGAGCGGCAGGCCGTAGCCGCTGATGGACTTCGAGACGGTGACGATGTCCGGCACGATGCCCGCCTCCTCGAAGGAGAAGAAGGCACCCGTACGGCCGCAGCCCATCTGGATGTCGTCGACGATCAGCAGCATGTCCTGGCGCTCGCACAGGGCGGCGAGCGCGCGCAGCCACTCGGTCCGCGCCACGTTGATGCCGCCCTCGCCCTGCACGGTCTCCACGATCACGGCCGCGGGCTTGTTCAGGCCGGAGCCCTGGTCCTCCAGCAGCCGCTCGAACCACAGGAAGTCGGGGGTCTGGCCGTCCAGGTAGTTGTCGAACGGCATCGGGGTGCCGTGCACCAGCGGGATACCGGCGCCGGCCCGCTTCATGGAGTTGCCGGTGACGGCGAGTGCGCCCAGCGACATCCCGTGGAAGGCGTTGGTGAAGGACACGATCGACTCGCGGCCCTTGACCTTACGGGCCAGCTTCAGCGCGGCCTCGACGGAGTTGGCGCCCGTCGGGCCCGGGAACATGACCTTGTAGGGCAGGTCGCGCGGCCGCAGGATGATGTTCTGGAACGACTCCAGGAACGCCCGCTTGGCCGTGGTGGACATGTCCAGGCCGTGGGTGATGCCGTCGCGCTCGATGTAGTCGATCAGGGCGCGTTTGAGGACGGGGTTGTTGTGGCCGTAGTTGAGCGAACCGGCACCGGAGAAGAAGTCGAGGTAGGTGTGCCCGTCCTCGTCGGTCAGGCGGCTGCCCTGGGCGCGGTCGAAGATGGTGGGCCAGCCACGGCAGTAGCTGCGCACCTCCGACTCCACGGTCTCGAAGACGCTCAGATCGGGCTGGGTGATGGTCACAGCATGCTCCTGGGAGATGAGTGCGAAGGATGAG
The DNA here is from genome assembly GCF_053595675.1 of Streptomyces sp. NPDC002446. Taxonomy (NCBI): domain Bacteria; kingdom Bacillati; phylum Actinomycetota; class Actinomycetes; order Kitasatosporales; family Streptomycetaceae; genus Streptomyces; species Streptomyces sp. NPDC002446. The sequence continues at coordinate 19,788 of NZ_JBSFYC010000066.1, forward strand.
GAAGTCTGTGGGTGGGGCCGGGCCGGGCCGGCGCTCTCACGGGGGAGCCGGCTCGCACGGCACCGTCGCCGCGCGCGGACCTGGGGGCGCTACTGCCCGGGGGCCGGTGGTGCGAACGGGCCTATGAGGTGCAGCACCTCCGGCTCGTGGCCCTGCTCGGGGAACAGCCCCGCGTCGAAGAGCACCTCGCGTCTGACCGGCACCGAGTGCCGCTCGGCGAAGGACGCGAACAACCGGTTGGACGCCGCGTTGTCGGGCGTGATCGTGGTCTCGACGAAACGAATGCCCAGCTCGTCCACGGCCCGGAGGGTCAGCGCGTCCAGGAGCGCGGCCGCCAGTCCCCGGCCACGGTGCGCGTCGTCGACGGCGACCTGCCAGACGACGAGGGTCTCCGGGTGCTCGGGGCGGAGGTAGCCGGTGATGAAGGCGGCCGGCTCGCCCTCCGCGTCGCGGGCGACGACGGAGGTGGCGGCGAAGTCCCGGCACCACAGCAGGTAGCTGTAGGAGGAGTTGAGGTCCAGCGTCCGCGAGTCGCGGGCGATGCGCCAGATTGCTGCTCCGTCCTCCACGCGTGGGGTGTCGAGCTTGAAGCCCTCCGGAAATTCTCTGATATCGCTGCGGGCACCTGCATGGTCTGCTTGTGCGGCGGTCATGGAAATTAAATTTACCCAGGGAAAAAGGAAATTGCATCGCGGGCAGGGGTTACGGAAGCGCGCGGAGTGTGTTATCGCGCGGGGGCGCCCGGGCGCGCGATGCGATCGAAAGTTGTCCGGATTTGACCAGGATGTTCGGGGTAAAACGGACACCCTGTGTAGTCGGTCACAGCTCCGTAACGCCCACGAGATGCGTCCGAATTACGGTATCCGGCACTAGCGAAATCTTGGCGTTTGAGCTGCGGAAAAGCGGGCAGAAGAATACGGGAAGCTGTGCTTCTGGAGAATTGGGAATTCGCCGCCAGAGTCTCGGTGGAAGGCCCATGGAATCCTGCGCGGTAAGGCCCTGACAAGGCCCCGGGCAAGCCCCGCGAGAACATATGGCGGGTTTTGGCGGAACATCCGGCGAATCGTTCGGTGAAACGGCCTGCGCCGGCCCGCCCCGGCCCCCGGCGCCGCCGCCTAAAGTGCCTGTATGACGTCCATGAGCGAAGGTGCGGTGCTGCACCTCAAGGGGAGGGTCCTCGTCGGGCCGGACGACGTGCGCGACGAGCTGTGGGTGGTCGGGGGCCGGGTGACGTTCGACCGGCCGGCCATGGCACGCGATGCCACCACGGTCGAGGGCTGGACGCTGCCGGGCCTGGTCGACGCCCACTGCCATGTGGGCCTGGACGCGCACGGCCCGGTGGACGCCCCCACCAGCGAAAAGCAGGCGCTCACCGACCGTGACGCCGGCACCCTGCTGATCCGTGACGCCGGGTCGCCCTCCGACACCCGCTGGATCGACGACCGCGAGGACCTGCCCCGGATCATCCGCGCCGGCCGTCACATCGCCCGTACCCGGCGTTACATCCGCAACTACGCGCATGAGATCGAGCCCGAGGACCTGGTCGCCTACGTCGCCCAGGAGGCCCGCCGCGGTGACGGCTGGGTCAAGCTCGTCGGGGACTGGATCGACCGCTCCACCGGCGATCTCTCCGCCTGCTGGCCCCAGGGCGCGGTCCGGGCGGCCATCGCCGAGGCGCACCGGCTCGGCGCCCGGGTGACCGCCCACTGCTTCGCGGAGGAGTCCCTTGCCCCGCTCGTCGAGGCCGGCATCGACTGCATCGAGCACGCCACCGGACTGACCGAGGACACCATCCCGCTGTTCGCCGAGCGGGGCGTGGCCATCGTCCCCACGCTCGTCAACATCGCCACGTTCCCGCGGCTCGCGGACGGCGGCGCGGCGAAGTTCCCGCGCTGGGCGGACCATATGCGGCGCCTGCACGAGCGCCGCTACGACACCGTACGGGCCGCCTACGACGCCGGTGTGCCCGTCTTCGCCGGCACCGACGCCGGCGGCTCGCTCGCCCACGGCCTGGTCGCCGAGGAGGTCCTGGAGCTGACCCGGGCCGGTCTGCCCGCCGTGGCCGCCCTCTCCGCCACCACCTGGGGCGCCCGGGACTGGCTCGGCCGCCCCGGCCTCACCGAGGGCGCCCCCGCGGACCTGGTGGTCTACGGGAGCGACCCGCGCGAGGACGTACGCGTCCTGGCGGCGCCGCGCAGGGTGGTGCTGCGCGGGCGGGTCGTGGGCTAGGCCCGCCTCCCGGTCCCTGTGGCGGACGCGGGACCGGGGTTGAGTCGAGTCAAGCGCGCCGGTCAACCCGGATCACCCGGTCGGTGGGGCGGCTGTGACGTGGGTGATCCACCGCGTCACAAGAATCGAACAAGACCACGGAAACCACCCTTTGGGATGAAACGACCTCGCGTGGCTCCCTGTTCACCCTCCGTACGGACACGATGTGCGGGTCGAGGTCGTCGGACCGCGTGATGTCCCCCATTGGCGCGGCCGGCGACTCCATTTCTCTCGTGGGGGTTCCACACACGTGTCCACCAGTTCCGCCTTCTCCGGCACGCCCAGACGCCTCGCCGCGACCCTCGTCGCCACGGCGCTCACGGCCGGCCCCGTCGTACTGCTCGGCGCCGCGCCCGCACAGGCCACCGGAGACCACGGCACGACCCGCGGCACCTCCGGCGCGGTCGTACTGCGCACCGGCCTCGACGTCGGTCTGCTCAACAAGACGCTCGACGTCCCGCTGAACGTCGCCCTGAACGAGGTGCGCGCCCCGGCCTCCGCCGACAAGACCGCACTCACCGTCAACCTGGACGGCGTCAACCAGGGCAAGCCGTTCAGCGTGCTGCGCGCCGATGTCGCCACCGCGCGGGCCACCGCCGACCGCCGCAGGACCGAGGGCTACGCCAACCTGGTCCGCGCCAAGGTCCAACTGCCCGGTCTGCCGCTGCTGTCCCTGATCGAGGTCGAGCAGGTCACCGCCAAAGCGGTGTGCGAGGCGGGCCGGCGGCCCCGCGCCGAGTCCAATGTGCTGGGCGACGTCCGGGTCCTCGGCAAGAAGGTCACCCTCACGGCGGGCGGCACGACGGAGGTCAAGGTGCCGGGCGTCGGCGAGGTGCGGCTCGATCTGTCCAAGAAGAGCGTCACGGGCAGTGGTGCCGCGGCCACCGCGCTCGAACTGAACGTCTCCGTCAACCCGCTGAAGCTGAACGTCGCGGACGTGCGCGGCCGGGTCACCCTCGCCCGGGCCACCTGCACCGCACCGCACGGCAAGACGCCCGAGAAGACGCCCGAGCACAACGGCTCCGGCGGCACCGGCGGCGGTCAGCACAAGCCCGGCGGCGGCAGCAGGCCGGCCGGCGGCGGCACCGAGGTGACGCAGACCGGCTCCCGGCCCGGCGGCCAGAACCTCGCCGAGACCGGCGGCAGTTCGGCCACCGGCTACCTCGCCGGCGGCGCGGCCCTGCTGCTCGCCGCGGGCGGCGGAGCGATGGTCTACGCCCGCCGGCGCCGCACCGCCGCCCAGACGGGCCGCGGCTGACAGACCCGTACCCCGTGCCGGTGCTGTGGGGGCGCCGTGTGCGGGGTACGGCCCGGGGTGCGCCGTACCCGCCGAGCGCGGCGCGTACGGCGCACCTCACGCCTCGCGGCGGTAGAAGTCGAACTGGGTCACCCCGTTGTAGCCGTAGCTCTCGGGGTGCAGTTCGTGCAGCGCGACCCCGGCCCGGGGGAGCGGGCCGAGCAGGTCCGACAGCAGCTCGCCGGCCCTGGCGATGAACGCGGCCTTCTCCGCGGCGCTGTTGGTGCCCAGGGTGAGGCTGGCCTCCACATGCGCGTCGCGGCTCCCGGCCAGGGGCCTGCCGCCGATGTAATAGCTGCCGGCCGCCACGAGGCCGATCTGCACGATGGTGCGCGCACGGGACTTGCCCAGGACCGAGACCGCTAGCTCGGTCAGCCCCTCGGCGAGGGCGCGCTGGACGTCGGCGGGCAGGGCGGGGTCGGCGACGGTGACCCGGAAGTACGGCATGGCTCTCCTCGGTGCGAAGGTGTCTCTCCGCCGGAGCCGGCGGACGGATCAAGCGTCGCCAACCTGGCACCATTGATCCAACGCATAGCCGTCATGGAGGTATGAGGCAGCCACATGACCGTCAACCTTCCCCAGCTGAGGGCCTTCCTCGCCGTCGTCGACGCGGGCGGCTTCAGCGCGGCCGCCGCCGAACTGGGCATGAGCCAGTCCGCGGTCTCGCACGCCGTCGCCTCCCTCGAACGCGAGCTGACCGCCCCGCTGCTGGTCCGCGCCACCCCGGTGCGCACCACCGCGCTGGGCGAGCAAGTCCTGCCGCACGCCCGCATCGCGCTGTCGGCGGCCCGGTCCGTCGAGCAGATCGCGGCCGAGGCCAACGGGACCATGACCGGCACCGTGCGGCTGGCCGCCACCCCGACGGTCTGCCAGGGGCTGGTCCCCGGCCTGCTCCGGCACTGGCGCGCGGACCAGCCCCGGATCACGGTGCGGATCTTCGAGGGCGACAGCGCCGAAGTGGCGGCCTGGCTGGCGGACGGGACGGCCGATGCCGCCATCCTGATCGACCCTCCTCCGGCCACCGCCGGGAGGCGCCCCCGGTCCGGCCCCGGCATCCAGCTCGCCACCGACGGCTACCGCGCCCTGCTGCCCCGGGACCACCCCCTGGCGGGCGAGCCGTGCGTCGACCTCCGCGACCTGGAGGACGACCAGTTCCTGATCTCGCCCAACGGCTGCGAGGACCGCATCCGTACGATCCACCGCCTGGCCGGCGTGGCCTTCACGCCCACGCACCGGGTACGGGACCTGGCGACCCTGATCAGCATGGTGCAGGCCGGTATCGGCGTCACCGTCCTGTCCGAGGTCTCCCGCTCGCTGATCCCCCCGGACCTGGTCCTGCTGCCGCTGGAGCCCCGGACCTCGCGCCGCCTCGTGCTGACCGGGCCGCACGACCGCCCCTGGCACCCGGCCGTGCGTCCGCTGGGCGAGTCAGCCGCCGGTCATCTGGCCCGGACCGCGCCGCCCGAGGACCCCGGCCAGCGCCGCGATGAACCGGTCGGTCGTCGCCCGGTCCCGGACCGCGAGGCGTAGCCAGTCGGTGCCCAGGCCCGGGAAGGTGTCGCCGCGGCGCACCGCGAAGCCGCACTCGCGCAGCGCGGTCCGCACCGCCGGCGCGTCCGGCAGCCGGACCAGCACGAACGGGCCGGCTGCCGGGCCGGCCACCCGTATCTGCCCCAACTCGCCCAGGCGGGCCAGCAGATGGGCCCGGTCCGCGGCGATCTGCCCGGCCGCCGCGGCGGCCTCCGCCAGGGCCCGCGGTGTGCTGCACGCCTCGGCGGCGGCGAGCGCCGGACTGGAGACCGGCCACAGCGGCTGCGCCCGCTCCAGGGCCGCGACGGTGTCCGGCGCGGCCAGCACATATCCGATCCGCAGCCCCGCCAGCCCCCAGGTCTTGGTCAGGCTGCGCAGCACGACCAGGCCCGGCAGGTCCGTGCGGTGGGCCAGCGACTCCCGCTCGCCCGGCACCGCGTCCATGAACGCCTCGTCCACTACCAGCGTCCGGCCCGGCCGCGCCAGGCGCGCCAGCGCCGCCGCGGGGTGCAGCACGGACGTCGGATTGGTGGGGTTGCCGACGACGACCAGATCGGCGTCGGCGGGCACCGCGTCCGGATCCAGCCGGAAGCCGTCCCGCTCGGCGAGCAGCACCCGCCCGACAGCGTGCCCGGCGTCCCGCAGCGCCGCCTCCGGCTCCGTGAACTGCGGATGCACCACCACCGGCCGGCGGGCTCCCACGGCCCGCGCGATCAGCACGAACGCCTCCGCGGCGCCCGAGGTCAGCAGCACCCGCTCCGCGGGCAGCCCGTGCCGCGCGGCGACCGCCCGGCGGGCCGCCCGCCCGTCCGGGTACGCGGCGAGACCGTCCAGGGACGCGGCGATGCGCTCCTTGAGCCAGGCCGGGGGAGTGCCGGTGCGGACGTTGACCGCCAGATCCGTCAGCGCGCCGTCGGCGCCCCGGACCTCGGCGTCGCCGTGATGCCGCAGATCGGGTTCGTGCGGCGGGGCCGCCGGGCCGGGCTCCGGCAGCCGTACGGAGGGGGCGGACGACGGCATGCTCACCGGTCCCCGGCGCGCGCCGCCGCCACCGCGGCGTCCCGCGGGGGCAGCAGGTCCGCCGCCTCGTGATAGCGCTCCATGACCACGTCGGCCACCTCGGGCCCGGCGCCGATCGGATGCGCGCCGTACACCTCGGTGTCGGGGTGCGCCGCGGCCCAGCCCTCGGTCTGCATGCACAGCCGCTCGAACAGGCCGCCCGGGAAGAGGAAGTACGGCATGACCACGATCCGGCCCCGACCGCCCGCCCTGGGGGCCACCGCGGCCAGCGCCCGGCAGCGGTCCAGGCCCGCCGGCACATCGGGCGCCGCCTGGGTGACGAAGGCGGTCTCCACGCCCGCGAAGCCGCGCCCCTCCCACAGCAGCCGCGCGGCCCGCGCCACCTCGGCGTTGGCGTACGGATCACTCGCCCCGCGCCCCACCAGCAGCACCGTCGTACGGGCCCGGTCCTCGGGGCGGCGGGCGCCGCTGCCCAGCGCCTCGTCCAGCCGCTGCTCCAGCATCTGGAGCAGCCGGGGGTGCGGGCCCAGTTCGGCGCCGCAGGCGAAGGAGAGTCCGGGGTGGCGGTCCGCCGCCCGCTCCAGTGCCGCCGGCAGCGTCCGGTCCACCTGCCCGGCCGGGGCCAGCAGCAGCGGAACGGCGGCGACGCGGGTGGCACCCCGCCCGGCCAGCTCGTCGACGGCGTCGTCCAGCGGCAGCGGCGAGCCCGGTCCGCCGAAGAACCCGCCGGCGACGGGCACCTCGGGGTGGCGCGCGCCGAGCGCCTGCACCAGCGCGCGCAGGGCCTCGGCCCCGCCTTCGTCACGGGCGCCGTGACCGGCGATGAGCAGTGCGGGAGGGGTGGTCACTGGGTCTCCTTGGTGCCGGTGTTTCGCTGTCGGGCGCTTCGTCGTCGATGACCGCCGTCCGCCGACCCCGGCCGCGGCGGGGTGGGTTGGGGAGGCCATGACGATATCGGCACCTGTGGACGGGGCGGCGGCCGCTCCCTCCCTACCAGCGGTAAGCGCACCGGTCTTCGTTACTGCCGGCCCGGGCGGAGCGCTCGGGGGCGGGCGCGGCCGCGGCCGGGCCGGCGAGCGCGCAGGTGGCGCGGGCCGGCCGGCCGAGCGGCGCCGACTTGCGCTTGCCGGCGACCAGTTCGGCGCCCGGCCCCGCACCCAGCAGCGCGGCCGCCTCGGCCACGCTCGGCGTCCCCACGGCGGCGGCCGCGGCCCGGGACGGATCCGGTACCCGTACGGCCGCCAGCGCCGCCGCCGGGAACGACAGCAGCGGCACCCCGAGCCGCCGCGCCGCCCCGGTCAGCCCCGGCTCGTCGGCCTTGGCGGCCACCGTCGCCAGCGCCGCGAGCGGCCGGCCGGCCAGCCCCGCCGCCGCGCGGGTGGCCATGATCAGCTCCAGCACCTCGTCGACCGGCACGCCGCGGCTCGCGCCCACGCCGGCGACCAGCGGCGCACCGGCCCCGCCCGCGCCGCCGACGGCCCGGCGGCTCACCGCGCGACGGCTCCCCGCGCCGCGCTCGCCGCCAGCCGCCCGGCCAGCGACGGCTCCGCCGCCCAGTGCACATGCAGATACGAGGCATGCACCCCGCCGGTCACAAAGCCCTCCACCCGCCGCTCGGGGTGCGTCAGACCCCAGGCCGGCTCGGCGCCCGCGCCCGGCTCCAGGACCGTACGGTGGAACTCATGGCCGCGCACCCGCGTCCCGGCCGCGGCCAGCGCGTTGTCCCGCAGCGCCACCGCCTCCCGGTAGCCGAGGGTGAGCCGCTCGGTCATCCGGGCCTCGGCGGGCAGCACCCCGCACATCGGCTTCCCGTCGATCGCCCGCGAGAGGTACAGCAGCCCGGCGCACTCGGCGGACACCGGCGCCCCGGAGGCGGCCAGCGCGGCCACCGCGGCACGCAGCGGCGCATTCGCCGACAGATCCGGCGCATACACCTCGGGGAAGCCGCCGCCGATCACCAACCCCTGCGTACCGGGCGGGAGTCGCTCGTCCCGCAGCGGGTCGAAGGAGGCCACCTCGGCCCCCGCGGCGGCCAGCAGCTCGGCGTGCTCGGCGTACGAGAAGGTGAACGCCGCGCCCCCGGCGACGGCGATCAGCGGCCGCTCCGCGGAGCCGGACGCCGCAGGACCGGTGCCCGTCGCCGCCACCGCGGCCGCCGGATCCCAGGGCGCGTCCGGCAGCTCCGGCACCGTACGGGCCAGCGCCAGCAGCGCCTCCAGGTCGCAGCCCGCACGCACCCGCGCGGCCAGTTCGCGCACCGACTCCAGCGCCTCGGCCCGCCGTTCGGCGACCGGCACCAGACCCAGATGACGCGACGGCGTACCGGCCAGCCCGTCACGGCGCAGCGCGCCCAGCACCGGCACCCCCGAGGAGCCCATGGCCTCCCGCAGCAGCTCCTCGTGCCGGTCCGAGCCGACCTTGTTGAGGATCACCCCGGCCAGCCGCACCTCCGGGTCCCAGGACGCGAAGCCGTGCACCAGCGCGGCCACCGACCTCGACTGCGAGGACGCGTCCACCACCAGCACCACCGGCGCCCGCAGCAGCTTCGCCACCTGCGCCGTCGACGACAGCTCGCCCTTCCCCGACGCCCCGTCGAACAGCCCCATCACGCCCTCGACGACCGCGAGATCGGCGCCCGCCGCACCGTGCAGGAACAGCGGGGCGATCCGGTCCGGGCCGCACAGGTAGGCGTCCAGGTTGCGGCCCGGACGGCCGGTCGCCAGGGAGTGGTAGCCGGGGTCGATGTAGTCGGGACCCACCTTGTGCGGCGACACCGTGAGCCCGGCCTCGGCGAACGCCGCCATCAGGCCGGTGGCCACCGTCGTCTTGCCGGCGCCCGACGACGGCGCGGCGATCACCAGCCGCGGAACGGACCCGGTACTCATGCGCTGCTCACCATTCGATGCCCCGCTGGCCCTTCTGCCCCGCGTCCATCGGGTGCTTGACCTTCGTCATGTCCGTCACCAGGTCGGCGAAGTCCAGCAGCGGCTCGGGGGCGCCGCGCCCGGTGATGACGACATGCTGCGTACCGGGGCGGTCGCGCAGCACCGACACCACCTCCTCGGTGTCGATCCAGCCCCACTTCAGCGGGTACGCGAACTCGTCCAGCACCAGCAGCTTGTACGTCTCCGCGGCGAGATCCCGCTTGACCTGCTCCCAGCCCTCGCGCGCCGCGTCCTCGCTGGAGGCGATGTCGCGCTGCACCCAGGACCAGCCCTCGCCCATCTTGTGCCAGGCGACCGTGCCGCCCTCGCCGGATTCGCCGAGCACCTTCAGTGCCCGCTCCTCGCCGACCTTCCACTTCGCCGACTTCACGAACTGGAACACCCCGACCGGCCAGCCCTGGTTCCAGGCGCGCAGCGCCAGCCCGAAGGCGGCGGTGGACTTGCCCTTGCCCTGGCCGGTGTGGACGAAGACCAGCGGGCGGTTGCGGCGCTGGCGGGTGGTGAGTCCGTCGTTCGGTACGACGGACGGCTGTCCCTGCGGCATTACGCGGCCTTCCTGTTGCGGTGAGCGGTCCTGTTGCCCTGCACGGTCCGTACGAGCGCCGAGACGTTGTCGGCGCGCAGCTCGTCGAGGGTGACGGCGGTGCCCTGCAGCTCCCGGGCCAGCTCGCCCGCCAGCCCCAGCCGCACCGGGCCCGCCTCGCAGTCCACGACCACCGAGGCGGTGCCCTCGGCGGCCAGCAGCCGGGCCGCGCGGGCGGCCCGCACGAGGGGCTCGGGGCCGCCCGTCGCCCGCCCGTCGGTGACGACCACCAGCAGCGGGCGGCGCGAGGCGTCCCGCATCCGCTCCACCCGCAGCACGTCATGGGCCCGCAGCAGGCCCTCCGACAGCGGCGTCCGGCCGCCCGTCGGCAGCTGCTCCAGCCGCGCCGCCCCCGCCTCGACCGACGACGTCGGAGGCAGCGCCAGCTCGGCACCGGTGCCCCGGAAGCTGATCATGCCGATCTTGTCGCGCCGCTGATAGGCGTCCAGCAGCAGCGAGAGCACCGCGCCCTTGACCGCGCTCATCCGCTTGCGCGCGGCCATCGAACCGGACGCGTCCACGACGAACAGCACGAGGTTGCCCTCGCGGCCCTCGCGCACCGCCTCGCGCAGATCGTCCCTGCGCACGACCAGCCCGGCGCCCCGCCGCCCGCGCGCCCTCTGGTGCGGGGCCGCGGCCTGCACGGTCGCGGCAAGGTGCAGCTTGCCCAGGGCACCGCGCGGGCGGCGGGCACCGGTCGTACGGCCATGGGCGGTACGGGCCCGGGAGCGGCGGCCGTCGGCGCCCTCGCCCAGCCCCGGCACGTCCAGCCGCCGGGTCCGGAACGGCTCGGCGGCCCCGACCGCCGGCTGCTCACCGGCCACGCCGCCCTGGGGCCGGGGCTCGCCCTCGGCCTGCTCGGCCCGTTCGGAGGCGCCGTCCCGTTCGGGTGCCTGAGGAGCCTCGGGTGCCCGGGGGGCCTCCCGCTCCTGCTGGTGCGGCAGTTCGGGACCCGGCGGCTCCTGCGGCCCGCCCTCCTGCGGCGGGAGCCCGCCACCGGGGCCGCCCCCGTCGGGGCCGCCGTCCGGACCGTCCGGATCCGGCTCGTCCTCGCCCTCGTCCGCCCCGCCGAACTCCTCCAGCGTCTGGTCGAGTTTGTCCTCGTCCAGGCCGGGGGCGTCGAAGGGGTTGCGGCGACGGCGGTGCGGCAGCGCCAGCAGCGCCGCCTGCCGGACGTCCTCCTCCAGGACGTCCGTACGTCCCGCCCACGCGGCCAGCGCGGTGGCGGTGCGCGCCATCACGATGTCCGCGCGCATCCCGTCGACCTCGAACGCGGCGCAGGTCGCGGCGATCTGACGGAGCGCCGCGTCCCCCAGCACCACGCTCGGCAGCAGCTCCCGCGCGGCGGCGATGCGCCCGCGCAGCCCCTCCTCCTCGGCCGCCCAGCGCGCCGCGAAGCCGGCCGGGTCGGCGTCGTACGCCAGCCGCCGCCGAACGACCTCGACCCGCTGATCGGGCTCCCGGGAGGCCGCGACCTCGACCGTGAGCCCGAACCGGTCCAGCAGCTGCGGCCGCAGCTCGCCCTCTTCGGGGTTCATGGTACCGACGAGCAGGAACCGGGCCGCGTGCCGTACGGAGACCCCCTCGCGCTCGACGTACGAGGAACCCATGGCGGCGGCGTCCAGCAGCAGGTCCACCAGGTGGTCGTGGAGGAGATTGACCTCGTCCACGTAGAGGATGCCGCGGTGGGCATCGGCAAGCAGCCCCGGTTCGAAGGCCTTCACGCCCTCCGAGAGCGCCCGCTCGATGTCCAGCGCGCCGACCAGGCGGTCCTCGGAGGCGCCGACGGGCAGCTCGACCATCCGCGTCGGGCGCTCCTCGGCGGCACCCGGCCCGTGCGGCCCGTCGGGGCACCCGGGGTCGGGGGCCGCGGGCGCGCAGGCGAAGCGGCAGCCGCCGATCACGTCGACGGACGGCATCAGCGCCGACAGCGCGCGGACCGCGGTGGACTTGGCGGTGCCCTTCTCGCCGCGCACCAGCACGCCGCCGACCGCGGGGCTCACCGCGTTCAGCAGCAGCGCCAGGCGCAGATCGTCCATTCCGACGACCGCGGTGAAGGGGTACTGCGGGGTCGTGTTGTGCGCCGTTGTCATGCCTTGTCATCCTCCACGTCGCCGGCCGGATCCGTCCCTTGCGTACCCCTCATGGCGCCCCCGGAGGCACGAACGGCAGCCCCTCCGGCACCCCCTTCTCGATCAGCCGCCACAACGCGTCCGTGTCCGCGTGCTCCTCGATCAGATCGCCCAGCCGGTCCAGCTGCTCCTCGCGCAGCGCCGCGAACCGGGTGTCCGGCGCGGGGACGAACGCGCGGCCCGCGTCCGCCGCCACCCGCCGCAGGAACGCCCGGCGGAAGCCGTCGCTCTCCAGCGAGCCGTGCCAGTGCGTGCCCCATACGGAGCCGACGCGGCAGCCGTCCAGGAACTCCTCTTCGCCACCAGTCACTTCGGCCACGCCGTGGTGGATCTCGTACCCCTCCACCGGCTCGCCGAGCGCCTCGCCGACCGGCCGCGCGAGCGTCTTGTCCGCCGCGAAGCGCACCCGTACCGGCAGCAGACCCAGCCCGTCGACCGTGCCCGCCTTCGACTCGACCTCGTCCTCGATGCGCTCGCCGAGCATCTGGAAGCCGCCGCAGATGCCCAGCACCGGGCGGCCCTCGGCGGCCCGCCGGGCGATCGCGTCCGCAAGGCCCCGCTCGCGCAGCCACTGCAGCGCCCGTACGGTGCCCCGCGTCCCCGGCAGCACCACCAGGTCCGCGTCGGCCAGCTCCTCGGCGCGGTCCACGAACCGCACCACCACGCCCGGTTCGGCGGCCAGCGCGTCCACGTCCGTGAAGTTCGACATCAGCGGTACGGCGCAGACCGCCACCCGCAGCACGTCCGCGCCGTGCGGGGGCGCCACCACGCTCTCGCGCACCGCGCCGCGCAGCGACACCCGCAGGCCGTCCTCCTCGTCGATGCCGAGCCCGTGCGCGAACGGCAGGACGCCCAGCGCCGGCCGGCCGGTGAGGCCGCGCAGCATCTCCAGCCCCGGCTCCAGCAGCGTCACATCGCCCCGGAACTTGTTGACGAGGTACCCCGCGACCAGCGCCTGGTCCTCCTTCGACAGCAGTGCGGTGGTGCCGAAGAAGGAGGCGAACACCCCGCCGCGGTCGATGTCCCCGACCACGACGACCGGGATCCGGGCTGCCCTGGCGATGCCCATGTTCACGATGTCGGTGCGCCGCAGATTGATCTCGGCGGGGCTGCCGGCGCCCTCGCAGATCACCGCGTCGTGCGTCCGCCGCAGCTCGGCCAGGCAGTCGGTGACGGTACCCAGCAACTGCTCCTGGCGCCCGGCGTGGTAGCCGCGGGCACTGAGCTCACCGACCGGCTTGCCCAGCAGCACCACCTGACTGCTGCGGTCGCCGCCCGGCTTGAGCAGGACGGGGTTCATCAGCGCGGTCGGCTCCATCCGCGCCGCGGCGGCCTGCATCGCCTGGGCCCGGCCGATCTCCGCGCCCTCGCGCGTGACGAACGAGTTCAGCGACATGTTCTGCGCCTTGAACGGCGCCACCTTGACGCCCTGCCGGACCAGCCAGCGGCAGATCCCCGCCGTCACCACGCTCTTGCCGGCGTCGGACGTCGTACCCGCCACCAGCAGACCACCGCCGACGCCCCCGCCGGACCCCGCCAACCGCCCGCTCACCGTTGCCTCCCGATCCCGCGCCGCAGCGCGCCCACCGCCAGCCGCCCCGCCACCGTCGTCGCCAGCGCCAGCACACTCACCCGGCGCGAGAGCCGCACCGCCCGCTCGATGTCGTCCACCGCGACCGGCCGTGCCCCGCCGTTGAGCACCGGGCGGTGCTCGACCCGCCCGCCGTACGCCAGCGTGCCGCCCAGCCGTACGCCCAGAGCACCCGCGAACGACGCCTCCACCGGGCCCGCGTTGGGGCTCGGGTGCGCACCGCCGTCCGCCCGCCAGGCCCGCAGCGCGCCGCGCCGGTCGGGACCGGCGAGCACGGTCAGTGCGGCGGTCAGCCGGGAGCCGGGCCAGCCGGCGAGGTCGTCGAGCCGGGCCGAGGCCCAGCCGAAGCGGCGGTGGCGCGGCGACTTGTGACCCACCATCGCGTCCAGGGTGTTGACGGCGCGGAACGCCACGAGACCGGGCACACCGCCCAACGCGCCCCACACCAGGGCGCCCACCACCGCGTCCGAGGTGTTCTCGGCGACCGACTCCACCACCGCGCGGGCCATCTGCCCGCCGTCCAGCGCCTGGGGATCGCGACCGCACAGATGCGGCAGCCGCTCCCGCGCCACGTCCAGATCCGCCGCCGCGAGCGCACCGCCGACGGCCCGTGCCTCGCGGCCCAGCGAGGTGCCGCCCAGCACGGCCCAGACCGTCGCCGCGGTCAGCGCGACCCGGGCGCCGCGGTGGCCTCCCACGGCGCGCTGGACCAGCGCGGCACCGGCGGCCGCACCGCCCGCGCACAGCACGGCGTGCGCCGCACCGTACCCGCGGTGGTCGCGCCACAGCCGGCGTTCCACGGCGCCCGCGGCCCGGCCGAACGCGGCCACCGGATGGCCGCGCCGCGGATCCGCCGCGATCAGATCGCCGAGGAAGCCGAGGACCGCGCCGCACGCATATCCCGCGTGTTCGCCGCGCATCGGGTCAGCCCGCCGTCAGGCCTCGAAGGGGCCCTGCGGCAGCGGGAAGTGGGGCTCTCGAACGGCGGCCGGGCATGGCGGTATGTCCTCACTCAGGGTCCGCGCCCTGGCTCGACGTGACGGCGACAAGAGTCTCCTGGCTCCCGGATCGGCGTGGCCTCCGGCCTTCCAGTCCTGTGTACGCGGTGCGGCGTACACGAGGCGGACCGTGGCCTTCGCTGGAGGAACGCTCCCCGGTGACAGTGGCGGGACCGCGCCGGATTCTCACCGGACTTCCTCATCTGTCGCCGATTGGCTCCGGCAGTCCACCACGCCCCGCGAATGCCCGTCAACTCACCCTTGACCTGCGACGCTGCCCCGTGGCAGGGGCTGTGGCACACGCCACAGGGTGGCAACGGCGTCACAGACGGTTGCCCCCGCACCTGATCCCACGTCACTATCGGGTGCACGGCGGCGAAGGGGCCGCCGGAAGGGGGCTGGGGGATGCCGGAGAGCGCCGGTCATCACGAGATCCGCATCAGGATCACGGGGACGAACAATCCGCAGCAGGACATCGACGACCTCCGCGCGTGGCTGGAGCGCGAACCCTGGCTGACCCGTCGGGAACACGCGTGGGAGCAGCGGCCGCGGCCCGCGCACGAGGCGGACGGCACGGACCCGGCCGCCGCACCCGGCCCGGCCGACATGGCCGTGGGCGTGGACGACCTGATCCTGGTGATCGTGGGTGCGGTCGCCGCCGAGGCCGCCAAGGGCCTCGGCATCGCCCTGCGGGAGTGGCTGCGGCGCCGCAAGGAGGAGCGGGCCGAGGGCGAGGTGCCCGCCGTCGACGTCGGCACGGGCGGCGAGCTGCACGCGGTCGGCGACACCGAACGCCCGGATCCCGGCAGCCCGGCGCATGAGGGCGGCAGCACCGGCGAGGGCTGACCCGGATGGTCGAATACGACGCGCGGGGAAAGATCAACCGCGCGGTGCTCATCGGTGTCCACGACTATGCGGCGCTGAGCGGTCTGCCGGCGGTGGAGGACAACGCCCCCGAGCTCCGGCGCGCGCTGACCGGCACCGATCTGTTCACCGCCGACGAGGTCACCGTCTGCCGCCCCGTGGAGCCGTGGGAGGTGGCGCAGGCGCTCAAGACCGCCGCCGACGAGGCGCGCGGTCTGCTGCTGGTGCACTTCTCCGGCCACGGCCGGGTCGGCAGCGACGGCGGCGATCTGCAGCTGATGGTCGGCGCCTCGGTGCCCCGGCAGAGCCACACCACCGTCTCCTGGCAGGACGCGGTGCTCTCCTGCCTGGACCACGCGCGGGCCGAGCGCATCGTGATCGTCCTGGAGTGCTGCTACGCCGGCAACGCCGACGGGGCCTTCCACTCCCTGCGCAAACCCGTGTCGCTGCTGATGGCCGCCCAGCCCAACCGCCGCATCTTCAGCGGCGAGGAGCCGGCCGGCGGCACCCTCTTCACCCGCGCCATGGTGCAGATCCTCGAACACGGCATCCCCGGCAGGCGTTTCGTCACCTTCGAGGACCTCCTGCGGGAGCTGCGCACCCGGCTCGCCGGCGAGCGGACCCCGATGGGCGACGTCTGGGAGCCCCGCTCCGCGAAGCAGAACACCGTCGACGACGTCATCCTGTCCTTCGCCACCCCCGAGGCCCGGCTGCCGACGCCGCCGCGGGTCCGGCTGCGCCGCTGGTTCAACCAGCACATCCGGCGCCGGCTGCGGCTCCTGCTCGCGCTGGGCACCGTCCTCGCACTCACCGCCGGCGTACTGGTCACCCTGAACGCGGTGCGCCCGCTGCCGGACTGCCCGCCGGCCCTCGAACTGCGGCTGCTCACCGCCCCGGAGGCCGAACCCGCCCTGCGCCAGGCCGCCTTCCGCTATGAGATGTCCGAGCTCAACACCCGCCCCCTGCAGGGCGAGAGCGATCTGCCCGGCGGCTGCCGGCGCGCCCAGATCACCGTCTACTCCGCCGCCAAGGACCAGGTCGACCAGGGCTTCGCCGCCGCCGACCGCTGGCAGGGCCAGGCCGGGGGCACCGGCCCGCCACCGCATGACTCCCCCGGCACCGACCCCCTCCACCGTCCGGGGCCGCAGCCCGATGTGTGGATCCCCGAATCCACCGCCGACTACGAACAGGCCCGCCGCGGCATGCCGTCGCACGGATCCCCGGCGGCCCTGCACAACACCGGCCCGGTGGCCTACAGTCCGCTGGTCGTCGGCATCCCGGCCGGCAAACGGCTGGACGACGTCGAACCCGTGGGCGCCTCCTGGCAGGAGCTGCTCACCGGCACCGACAGCGCGCACCGCGACCTCAGGCTGCTGCGCCCCAGTCCGGTGCTCTCCGGCACCGGGCTGCTGCACACCATCGGCCTCTACCTCGCCAACGACGGCTCGCACATCGACGCGTCCGGTGCCCCGGACCCGGCCCTCGCCGAGGGCGCCGAGCAGCGGCTCGCCGCCCCGGGCAGCCAGTACGCGGGCAGCACCGAGCTGCTGTGCTCGCTGCGCCCCGCCGCCGGCCGGGCCGCCCGCTCGGCGCCGCTGGTCTCCGAGAAGTCCCTCGCCGACTTCAACCTCGGCCATGCCCTCGGCAGTTGTCCCGCCCTGGCCGCCGCGCCGGCCCCCGGTGACCGCTACGCCGCCTACTACCCCCGGGGCGTCCCCGCCCTCGACCACCCGCTGATCCGGGTCGACTGGCAGGGCGCCGAGGACGCCACCCCCCGGCGGGCCGCCGCCGACCGCTTCGCCGGCTGGCTGCGCGCCCCGGACGGCGGCCGGCGCACGCTGACCGCACACGGCTACCGCGCGGTGCCGGGCAAGGACGGCGAGCAGCCCGCGCCCGCCGGGGACTCCCCGCTGCGCAGCAGCCGCGCCAACACCGACCTCGCCGCCCCCGTCATCCCCTTCACGGCCGGCGCCGACCAGGTCGCCCGGGTGCTGGACGGCTACGACAAGGCGCAGCGCTCCAGCCGGCTGCTGATCCTGATGGACACCTCCACCTCGATGGCCGACGGCGGCAGGCTCCCGGTCGCCCTCGGCGCGGCCGGCCGGGTCCTGGAGATGGTCGGCGACCGCCACACCTACGGCCTGTGGACCTTCCCGGACCGTGCGCACCCCGGCGATCCCGAAGCGGTGCGCCGGGCCGTACCGCTCGGCACCGCCGACGCCGCGCCCGGCAAGGCCGTGCTGGACCGGATCGCGAAACGGGGCACCGCCGAGCTCGTCGACCACGGCGCCGCGATGGAGGAGGCGCTGACCGCCGCCGTACGGGAGATGAAGAAGCCGGACGGCGGCAACCGGGCCATCGTGCTGATCCTGGACGAGGACGACGGCGGCCCGGGGCGCGCGGCGGGCGTGGAGCAGACCCTGGCCGCGCTGCTGAAGAAGAAGCCCGCGGTGCCGGTCCTGACGCTGGTGCTGGGCCGGGCCGGCTGCGACACCTTCACCCTCCAGGGGCTGGCCGGCACGTCCGGGGGGCAGTGTGTGCCCGGCGGTCCGCAGGCCCCCGATCTGCTGGCCGGGCTGGTCGCCTCCATCGGGACCGCGGGCAAGGAGGACCGTTGAGAACGCCGCGCGCCGCGCTGCCCGCCGCCCTGCTGTGCCTGACGCTGGCGGCGGCCGGCGCCTGTACGACGCAGCCCGGGCCCGGCCCCGAGAAGGGCCCGATCGTCTTCGCCACCGGCAGCGACCTGAGCACCACGGGCGTCCGCCAGGACCTCATCCGGGACTTCGAACGGCGCACCGGCCGCACGGTGCGGATCGTCAAGCTCCCCGACACCGCCGACGGCCAGCGCAGCCAGCTGCTGGCCGCGGGCCAGTCCGGCAACAGCGGCTACGACGTGCTCAACCTCGATGTGGCCTGGACCGCGGAGTTCGCCGAGGCGGGCGTCATCCGCCCCTGGGGCACGGCCCTGGACGGCGACTTCCTCGACAGCGTCGTCAAGACCGTCGAGCACGACGGCCGGATCTGGGGCGTTCCCTTCAACACCGACGCCGGCCTGCTCTACTACCGCAAGGACATCCTCCAGGACTACGGCTATGACCAGCCGCCGTCCAACTGGGGCGAGCTGAAGAACGTGGCCGCCCAGGTGGCGGCCGCCTACAACCGCCGCCTCGCCCGCGACGGCAAGGACACCGCGGACCGGAAGATGTACGGCATGGTCGCCCAGCTGCGGCCCTACGAGGGGCTGACGGTCAACACCCTGGAGTCCGCCTGGGCCAACGGCGGCGACCCGGACGCCACCAGCTTCACCAAGGGCGAGCAGGTCGGCGCGCTCCAGCAGGGCGTCGCCGACGTCAAGGACCGGCTCGACTCGATCATGCCGCACGAGGCCACGGCGATGGACGAGACCGACAGCCGCCGCTGGTTCGCCGACGGCCGCGCCCTGTTCATGCGCAACTGGCCGGTGG
The DNA here is from genome assembly GCF_053595675.1 of Streptomyces sp. NPDC002446. Lineage (NCBI taxonomy): Bacteria > Bacillati > Actinomycetota > Actinomycetes > Kitasatosporales > Streptomycetaceae > Streptomyces > Streptomyces sp. NPDC002446. The sequence continues at coordinate 38,480 of NZ_JBSFYC010000066.1, forward strand.
AGTACGCCTCGGTCGCCGAGAAGCTCATCCCCGGCAAGCAGTTCGCGGTGGCCGAGCTGCCGGCCCGCCCCACCGACGGCAGGCGGATGTCCGTCCTGGGCGGGCAGAATCTGGCGATCTCCGCGGGCAGCCGGCGGCCGGCCGGGGCACGGGCCCTGATCGAGGCGCTGACCGGTCCGGGCGGCGAGCGCTGCCTGCTGGAGCGCGGATTCGCGGCGACCCGCGACTCGGCGTACCGGGAGGCGGCGAAGGCGCCCGGCTGCCCGCTGCCGCCCGAGCGCGGTGAGCACGGCACCACGGGGCAGCGGGCGCCGTGGCCCGGCCGGCAGCCGCCGTACACCCGGACGCTGTACGCGGCGCTGCGGGCCGCCCAGCCCCGCCCGCGCAGCGCCCACTACCAGACCTTCAGCAAGGTCGTACAGCTGCGGGTGTCGGAGTACCTGGGCAGCCGCGGCGGTACGGCCATCGCCGACGCGCTGGCCCGCGAGGCCGACGAGGCGCTCAGCGGGCGGGGCGAAGCACGCACGAGGCGCCCGGAGGAGGGCGGCTGATGCCGCGCTCCGCCGGACGCCTCGTGACCGTCCGTGCCGCCGTTGCCGGCCGCCGTCGCCCGCTGTGTCAGCCGGCGACGATCAGGTAGATGCCGTACGCCACGGCCGCCGCGCACAGGGCGAAGGCGGCCATCGCGCCGGCCCGCGCGCCCGTACCGGGGCCGGCGGCCACCGCGGCCTCGCCCTCCGGGCCCGCCTTGCGGGCCGTACCGACGATGCCGACGGTGAACAGGCCCACGATCCCGACCGTCACCACGAGGCTGACGCCGAAGACCTGGCCGAGAGCTGCCCAGTCGATGCTCATGCAGTGTTCCTTAGGTGAGAGCCGCTAGCGGGTGACCGTCGCGGCCTGGGCGCGCGGGGCGGGGGTGGTGGGGGTGTCGGCGTCCGCCGCCGGTTCCGGCGCGTCGGCCTGCGGGGCCGGCGCTCCCGCCGGGGGAGGGGAGACGGTGCGCAGCGCGGCGGTCACCACGCCCGCCGGCTCCGCGGCCGGACCTTCGTTGACGTTGGTGTGGTCGACGGGCTTGCGCCGGGAGGCGGCCCAGATGGCGCCGCAGATGCCGAGCGCGAGGACCGCCACGGCGGCGACGCCCCAGTCGCCCTGCTTGGCGAGGAACGCGGCGCCCGCCGCGACCCCGCCGGCGGCCGGCAGGGTCAGGGCCCAGGCGGCGACCATCCGGCCGGCCGTGGACCAGCGCACCACGCCGCCCTTGCGGCCCAGGCCCGACCCCATCACGGATCCGGAGCAGACCTGGGTGGTGGAGAGCGCGAAGCCGAGGTGGGAGGAGGCCAGGATGGTGGCCGCGGCGCCGGTCTGGGCGGCGAAGCCCTGCGGCGGCTGGATGTCGGTGATGCCCTTGCCCATCGTGCGGATGATCCGCCAGCCGCCCAGGTACGTGCCGAGCGCGATGGCCAGACCGGCCGAGGCGATGACCCACATCGGCGGGTCGGCGTGCGGGGCGACCACACCGCCGGTGATCAGCGCGAGGGTGATCACACCCATGGTCTTCTGGGCGTCGTTGGTGCCGTGCGCGAGGGAGACCAGGGCGGCCGAGGCGATCTGCCCGGCGCGGTAGCCCTTGGCGGTGTCGGCCTCGTCGCGGCCGCGGGCCAGCCGGTAGGTGAGCCGGGTCGCGGCCGTCGCGGCCAGGCCGGCGACGATCGGGGCGGCCACCGCCGGGATCAGGACCTTCATCACCACGGCGCCGCCGTGCACACCGTTCGTGCCGACGGAGACCAGCGTGGCGCCGATCAGACCGCCGAAGAGCGCGTGGGAGGAGCTGGAGGGGAGCCCCGCGAGCCAGGTCAGCAGGTTCCAGATGATGGCGCCGACCAGGCCGGCAAAGATCACTTCGGGTCTGATGCCCGCGCTCTCGTCGATGATCCCGCCGGAGATGGTCTTGGCGACCTCCACCGACAGAAACGCTCCGACGAGGTTCAACGCCGCTGACATCGCCACCGCGGTCTTGGGTCGCAAGGCGCCGGTGGAGATGGTGGTGGCCATTGCGTTGGCCGTGTCGTGGAAGCCGTTCGTAAAGTCGAACACCAAGGCCGTGACGATCACGATCCCGATGAGAAGCGTGATGTGTTCCATTCACCCAGGCAATCAGTTCGAAGGTCAGTGTCGCTCGGGACCGTACGGAGAGTGGGTGAACGGAAAGTGAACTGGGACGGGCGCGGCGATGACGCACCCGCAGTGTTCACGCGGAGGTGTATCCCACGTCACTTCCGCATCACCCGTCGGCGACCTTCTGGAGGTAGTGCCGACAAGCCGTCCCGGCGGTGCGGTCCCGTTGTCGCCGCGGGCCGGGCGCAGGGCGATCCTTCCCGGCGTCGACCGGGCATAGCCGCATGTCAGTCGAAAGACCGTCGAACTCCGGCCAATTGCTCATAATGAGCAAGTTGTCCCCATATGGCGGATACCGGGCCGGCGGGCCCCTGGCGTACCCTTCCCCGGCCCGCTCGTACGGTGACGCGCACCGCATCCGCATACGCCGCACCGCGCCGGAGGACCCATGAAGGACCACCCCGACCAGCTCGCCGACGCCTGGCGCGAGCTGGTCGCCACCGCCCGCAGAACCGTCGCCGACGGCCTGGTCGTCGGCACCTCGGGCAATGTCTCATGCCGCCTGAAGGACCTGGTCCTGGTCACCCCCAGCGGCGTCCCCTACGACCGGCTCGGCCCCGGCGACACCACCGCCGTCGACCTCGAAGGGCGCCAGATCATCGGCACGCTCCGGCCGACCAGCGAACTCCCCATGCACCTCGCGGTCTACCGCAGCACCACGGCCACCGCCGTCGTCCACACCCACGCCCCCTGCGCCACCGCCGTCTCCACCCTCGTCCCCGAACTCCCCCCGATCCACTACATGGCCGCGGCGCTCGGCGGCCCCGTACGCGTCGCCCCCTACGCCCTCTACGGCAGCGACGAGCTCGCCGCGCACATGCTCACCGCGCTCCGCGGCCGCACCGGCGCGCTGCTGCAGAACCACGGCACCATCGTCTACGGCGACAGCCTCGACCAGGCACTGGACCGCACCGCCCAACTGGAGTGGATGTGCCGGGTCTGGCTCGCCGCCCACTCCGTACCGGGCCACACCCCCAGCCTGCTCTCGCCCGACCAGCTGACCAAGGCCGGCGAGCGCCTGCGCGGCTACGGCCAGCCGCGGGACTAGGACCCGCCTGCCGAGTGGCCGCCCCGCCGAGTGGCCGCACCCGGCACCGCTGCGCACACTGGTGAGGTGCGCCTGGGTACTGCGGCGGCCGTGGCCGCCGCCACCGTGATCGGTGCCGGGGTGGCCGCCGTGGCGGTCGGCCGGTACGCCGGCGACATTGCCCTGAAACCATCGCCCGACCACCCCCTCCCAGGCGACTCCCGCCTCACCGTGCACTCCGCCACCGAGGAGCGCATTGCCCTCACCCGCAGTCTGGCCTCCCTGCGGACCGGGACCTACGGCCTCACCGGAGGCGGCTGCCATGCCGTGGTCGGCTCCGTCGTCCACGGCGTACCGCACCCCGCCGACGCCGTCGTACGCCGTCTGGAGCGGGTCACCCACGGGACCCTGGAGCCCGGCAAACGGATGCGGCTCACCCCGCAGGTGCACATCGGCAACCCCCGCGACGCCCTCGGCATCGACTGCGCCGACGTCGACGTCCCCGGCGAACTCGGCCCCCTCCCGGCGTGGTTCGTCCCCGCCGTACGCGACACCTGGGTCATCACCGTGCACGGCCTGGGCACCACCCGCGAACACCCCATGGTCGTCATGCCCTTCCTGCACCGCCACCGGCTGCCCGTCCTGGACCTGGCCTACCGCAACGACCCCGGCGCCCCGCGCACCGCCGACGGCATCAACCACCTCGGCGACACCGAATGGCGCGACCTGGACGCCGCGATCCGCTACGCCGTCCGCTACGGCGCACGGGACATCGTCCTGTACGGCTGGTCCGTCGGCGCCACCATGGCGCTGCGCGCCGCCACCCACTCCGCGCTGCGCGACCGGATCAGCGGGCTGATCCTGGACTCGCCGGTCCTCGACCGCTACGCGACGGTCCGCGCGCTGGCCGCCGCCCGGGGGGTCCCGCGGGTCCTGCTGCCGCTGGTCGTACGGGCCGCCGAGGGCGCCACCGGGATGCCCGTGGACCGCCCGGCGGACGCCGCCGACCCGGCCGGGCTCAACGTCCCCACGCTGCTCTTCCACGGCCCCGACGACCTGATCGCCCCCTGGGCGGCCTCCCGGGCCTTCGCCGCCCGCCGCCCGGAGCTGATCACGCTTCAGCCGGTCCCGCACGCCCCGCACGCCGCGATGTGGAACGCCGACCCGTCCGGTTACGAGGAGGCGCTGCGCCGCTTCCTCACCCCCCTCATGTAGCGCCGGCCACCCCCGCCCCGTCGGTGACGTCCGGGCATACGGGGGGACAACTCCCCACATCGGGGATGGGTCGGCGCGATGGTGCGGCCCGGTCAGATCGCAAGCCGGGTTCCGATTGGGCTTTCGGGCCGTCAGCAGCAAGACTGCTCCTGTGACGTCCCGTACTCCGCGCGACTCCCGGCTCCGACTCGTCCCCCGTCAACCGGTTGCGGCCGCCCGCAGGGCGGTGACAACCCGGGCCAAGCGTCCGGCGCCCCGCCCGCCCGAGGGCACCCCGCCGCCCGCGGAACTGGCCCGGCAGGCCCGCGCCGTGCTGGCCGGCGCGGCCCGGCTCGCCCGCTGGGCCGACGGCGTCGGCGGCGCCGACGGCAGTCTGCGGGCCGGCCGCGACGGAGCGCTGCCGACGGCCGCCGTGGAACGCGCCGCCGAAGCCCTCGGCCTGACGCCGCAGCAGGTCCGCGTCGACTGGGACCGGGCCCGGCTCGCCGGACTCGTCGAACTCCACGACGGCCTCGCCCGCCCCGGCTGGCGGCTGCGCGCCTGGGACCGCGACGACACGGCCGTGCTGCGCGGCTGGGTCGCGCTCTTCGACGCCTGGTCGCTGGCCCGCCCCGCCCCGGCCGGCGCCGGACCCGCCATCGTCGCCGAAGTCGTCGAGGCGCTGCCGCAGCTGCTGTCCCTGCTGCACCTGTCCGCCGGGCCCGTACGGCTGCCGGTGCTGCTCGACATGCTCGAACAGCGCGTCACCGAACTGCGCACGGAGCGCTGCGAGGTCCCCTACGGACAGGACCCGGCCCCCGGCAGCGAGGACACCGACGCCCCCGGGGCGGCAGGACCGGCCGACGACGCCGCGGGGGCGTCGCTGGCCGACCTGCTGGGCTGGGCGCTGGACGCACTGCTGACCGTCGGCGCACTGGTGCCGCCCCGCGGCGCGCAGGGCCGCTCCTACGAGGGAGCGGACGACGCCTCCGAGGCGCAGCTGACACCGCTCGGCAACTGGTCGGTGTGGGTCAAGCTGGAGCAGATCTGTGTCGCCGCACAGAGCCCGGCCGGCCATATCGAGCAGTCCGCGGCGGCGATGCTGCGCGGCTGCGCCCGGCTGACCCCGGGACCGGCCCGCGCCGAGTACCGCGCCTGGCTTGCCGCCCGCTCCGTCGGCTCGGCCGTCGAGGAGCTGCTGACCGTGGCCCGTGGCGAGGACGCGCTGCTGCGCGGCCTGGCCTTCGAGGCGCTGCGCGCGGTCGGCGCACCGGCCGAGCCCGCCGTACGCGCCGCCGCCGACGAGCCGGGCCTGCGCCCGTACGCCCTGCTGTGGCTGGTCGAGCACGAGGGCGGCGACCCGGAAACCGCGCCCGACGTGCTCACCCGCGAGGAGTCGACCTGGCTGTGGGTGGACACCGCGGCGGCGGTCGCCGACCACGGCGAGACCCAGCTGCTGGTACGCCATCTCGACTCGGCGGTCCAGGGCTCCGTGCCGCGCCTCCTGGAGGAGGTACGCGCCGTCGGCCACCCCCGCACCGTCCAGGTCCTGGTCGCCCTGGCCGCCGCCCACCCCGACCCGGCCCTCGCGAAGGCCGTGCGGCGGGCGGCGTTCCAGGTGCATACCGGGGGTATCTGAGTCGCCCTTCCGCTGCGCTTGGCTGCCCACGTTTTCGGCTGTCCCGCCGTGGGGGTGTCTCGCCGTTGCGCCTGCGGCGAGCTGATTGCCGCTGCGCGGGGCTTTTCGGGGTGCGGTGTCGGTCCTCCGGGGCAGGGTGTCCGGACTGCTTCGCTTTACGTCCGGACACCCTGCCCCTCC
>NZ_JBSFYC010000067.1:0-42874 GCF_053595675.1 Streptomyces sp. NPDC002446
GTCCGCGGCGCGAGCTGGAGGCGATGGGCTGCGACCTGACCGGCTACCTCGGCACGCACCCCATGGCCGGCAAGCCGCCGGCTGCAGGACCCGCTGGCCGAGCTGGTCAAGATCGACCCGAAGTCGATCGGTGTCGGCCAGTACCAGCACGACCTGTCCGAGGTGAAGCTGTCGCGCTCCCTGGACGCGGTGGTGGAGGACTGTGTGAACGGCGTCGGCGTCGACGTCAACACGGCGTCCGCGCCGCTGCTTTCGCGGGTCTCGGGCATCGGCTCCGGCCTCGCCGAGAACATCGTCGCGCACCGGGACAGCAACGGCCCGTTCCGCTCCCGCAAGGCCCTCAAGGACGTGGCGCGGCTCGGCCCGAAGGCGTACGAGCAGTGTGCGGGCTTCCTGCGGATCCGGGGCGGCGACGACCCGCTGGACGCCTCCAGCGTGCACCCCGAGGCGTACCCGGTGGTGCGCCGGATGGTGACGGCGGCGGGCACCGAGGTCGGCGCGCTGATCGGCAACACGTCGGTGCTGCGCGCGCTGAAGCCCGCGGACTTCGTCGACGCCTCCTTCGGTCTGCCCACGGTGACCGACATCCTGCAGGAGCTGGAGAAGCCGGGCCGCGACCCGCGTCCGGTCTTCAAGACCGCGACCTTCAAGGAGGGCGTGGAGAAGATCGGCGATCTGCAGCCGGGGATGCTCCTGGAGGGCGTGGTGACCAATGTCGCCGCCTTCGGGGCGTTTGTGGACATCGGTGTCCATCAGGACGGGCTGGTCCATGTCTCGGCGATGTCGAAGACCTTCGTCAAGGACCCGCGGGACGTGGTGAAGCCGGGCGACATCGTGCGCGTCAAGGTGCTCGACGTCGACATTCCGCGCAAGCGGATCTCGCTGACGCTGCGGCTGGACGACGAGCACGGCAAGGGCGCGCCGGCCGGCGGCGGTGAGCGCCGCGGCACGGCGGGCGGCGGGCGCGGTGCGCGCGAGGGCGGCCGGGGCGGTGCGCCGCGGCCGCGGCAGGGCGGCGGACGGCGCGGCGAGGAGCGCCGTGGCGGCCGCGACGCGGGGCCGGCCAATGACGCGATGGCGGACGCCCTGCGGCGGGCCGGGCTCCTGGGCAAGGAGCGGGGCGGGCGCTGAGCGCGCCGTGATCCGGGGCGGGGTTCGCGCACACCGCGGGTGCCCCGCCCCGCCCCCTCGGTCGCGGTGCGCAGGACCGCCGCGCACAGCCGTTGTCAGTGCTGCCTGGTACGAAGGGAGCAGCTGAGAACGGGGGTTGGGGCATGGCGTACGACACGACGGCCGCGGGGTACCGGCCGGTGGCCGGCCTGGCGGATCTGCGGGAGCTGGAGCGCCGGTGGCCGGCGGAGCCGGCGGTGGCGGAGGAGGCGCGGCGGCTGAAGGAGGCCGCGCTGCTGGACTTCGGGCTGACGGAGTCCGTGGTGGCGTCCTGGATCTACGCCAGGTGCGCGCATCAGATCCCCACGACGGCCGTGGACACCGCCGCCGTCCTGGCCTTGGGGGACGGCACCTTCCCGCTGCTCTACAACCCCGGCTTCTTCGTTCAACTGGGCCTGGAGGGCGTGAAGTTCGTCCTCTTCCACGAGGCGCGGCATCTGGTGCACCGCCATCTGTTCGCCGATCCGGAGCTGCGCGCGGACCCCGTCTTCACGCTCGCCGCCGAGGTCGCCGTCAACCACGTCGCGATGGTGCGGCTCGGCCGCGGGGAACTGCCGTCGGCCGACGGCGGCCCTGTGGGCATCGACCCCCGCGAGGTCCACCGGGACTATGTCACCGACCTGTCCGCCCAGGGCCTCGATCCGCTCGGCTACGGCGCCTTCGTCGAGACCGACATGACCGTGTTCAGCGAGCTCAAGCGCATGCGGCGGCCTCCCGTGCCGGCGGCGGTCTGCCCGAATCTGAGCGATCCGCGGGTGGCGGACGGCGATCAGGGCACGATCGACGAGGCGGTGTCCTCCGCGCTGCTCAACACCCTGCTCGCCGCGCGGCGCGGACACCCGGGCGCGGAGCGGGAGTTGCTCGACCTGATGGACCGTTCGGACGGCACCTCGGAGTGCGCGAGCCGGGTGTGGGGGCGGCTGGGCGCCGGTGTGCTGCGCGGCGAGACCCCGCGTACGGCGAAGGTCGACTGGTGGCAGCGCTGGCTCGTCGACGTCCTCGCCTCGAAGCTGCGGGAGGGCGAGCGGCTGGTCTACCCGAAGAAGCGCGGCGCGCTGCTGGCCGCGCTGGGGCACGGCCCGATGCTGTCGCGGCGCGGCCCGGTGCGCGAGAAGGTCCTGGTGATCGCGTATGACGCCTCGGGGTCGATGCCCGACGAGGTGGTCGGCTGGCTGACGGAGCTGGTGGGCGCGATCGACGGGGTCGCGGCCCACTGGCTGTCGTTCGACACCGAGGTGACGCCGTTCCGCTCCGGCGAGCCGGTGTACGGCGGCGGGGGCACGAGCTTCCAGGCCGTGGCCGACTACGTCGAGGGCCGCACGGCGGTCAACGGCAGCCGCTTCGAGGAGATACCGGACGCCGTGGTGGTCCTCACCGACGGCTACGCCCCGCACATCACCCCCGCCGAGCCGGACAAGTGGATCTGGCTGATCACCGCCGGCGGGGACGACTGGCCCGACCACCACACCACGCCGATGGCCTGCCACCGCGTGACGACAGGAGAGCGATGAGCACGACCACGCGGACCGCGCCGCCCGCCCCGCCCGCTTCCGCCGCGGGTGCCGGACCGGCCCGTCCCGCGCGCCGGCGGCCGACCGCCACCTACCCCGAGCCGTCCGAGGGCCGGCCGGTCCCGTCCCAGCTGGAGTCGTTCATCGACGCGATGATCGACATGGGCCAGACCGGCCAGATCTTCGGTGAGCACGGCATCGGCAAGACGGCCACGTTCTTCTCCCATCTGCCCGCGGCGTACCCCGATGCCGAGCTGGTCTTCGTCCCGGCCGCCAACCTCACCCCGGACGATCTGCTCGCCAACGCCCCGGTGCGCGACGCGCGGACCGGTGAACTGGTGCTGCGGCAGCTGGTGATGAGCCAGCTGCGCCCCGGCAGGCCGTTCGTGCTGCTGATCGACGACTCGCTGCAGGCCGGGGCGGCGATCCAGTCCCAGCTGATGCAGATCGCCTGCAACTGGACGCTGGGCGAGTACGACCTGCGGGAGCTGGGCTGCATCGGCGTCTTCCTGACGGACAACGAATCGCTGGCCGAGACCGCGGCCCGGCGCAGCGATCTGGCCGTCCTGGACCGCATGGTGACCATCCGTATCACCGCCAAGGACACCTCCTGGCGGCAGCAGCTCGCGGCCGAGTACCCCGACTGGGATCTGCGTGAGGTGTTCACGCTCTGGGCGTCCCTCGCCCCGGCGCTGCGGGAGCTGCTCTCGCCGCGCACCCTCGACCACATCCTGGCCAACGCCCGCGAGGGCTTTCCGCTGCGCTGGGGGCTGCCGCTGGTCAACGGCGAGCGGCTGCGCCTGGTCGAGCGGAAGGCCGACGGCAGGCCCGGCAGGGACCGTACGGGCGAGGTGCTGGAGCGGATCGCCGCGGCGGTCGGCGCCGCGAATCCCGCCTCCCTCCCCGACCCGGTGCGCGCGGTGGTCCGCGCGGCGCTGCGCAACCGCTGGTCGGTGCTGCTCCAGGGCCCGCCCGGGTGCGGCAAGACGGAGCTGGTCCGCGAGACCGTCCGCGAGGGCCTGGGCGGACGCGAACCGCTGTACTTCTCCCTGCCGGTGACCAACGTCGAGGACCTCTGCGCGCCGGTGCCCACCGCCGACGGCTCGCTGGACAACCTCCTGGCCGGACCGTTCCTGGGCCCCGAGCCCAAGGCGATCGTGTGGGACGAGTACAACCGCCCCAAGGACAAGGCGGCGTTCGCCAAGCTGATGGAGATCACTCAGGAGTGGTCGCTGGCCGGGCACCGGATCGAGAATCTGCGGGCCCAGATAGCGGTGCAGAATCCGCCGTACCACCTCGGGCGCAAACTGCTGGTCGCGCGCAACAACATCGCGCAGGCGACCCGGTTCACGGTTTCGCTGACGGTCGAGCCGGGCGACATCCCGGCCAATGAGTGGCTGATCGCGAAGTACGGCGCCGTGGCCGAGACGGTCCTGGAGTGGTGGAAGCACGACATCGATGAGGACGGCCGCGCCTGGATCACCAAGCGCACCATCGAGCGCCTGATCAAACTCCATCAGCGCGGGCTGCCGCTGGAGATGGGGATGGTCTACCTCGGCGACGGCGAGTACGCCCCCGTGTCGCTGACCGCGCTCATCGACCGGCTCAAGGGCCGCCCGGTCACCGGCCTTCGGGAGCTGGCCGAGGACATCGACGCCTGGGAGGCGCGGCTGCGGAAGGCGGCGGCCGCGTCGAGCGAGGGGACGAACGACAGCGATCTGGTCCATCAGATCCTGGCGAACGCGGAGTTGTCGCAGCTCAAGCAGCAGCGCGCGGCGGTGGCCCGGCTGGTCGCGCTGCTCCCGCCGAAGCTGCGTGCCACGTATCTGGTGGGCGCGTCAGGTGCTGCCCAGCGGTTCTGGATCGAGGTGTTCGCGCTGATACGGAGGGGCTGACGGGGCCGGACGACCTGAGCCGGGCGGGCCCGGACGACCTGAGCCGGACGGGCACTTAATTGCGTGGACAGGGCGCGCCGGCCCCCTTAGCCTGCCGTCCATGTCCAGCCCCGAGGCGTCAAGACGCTAGCCACCGGTCCTCCGGTGGCTCCTCGCGTCGCCCGGCCCCAGGGCGTGTCCGCGCCATGCGGTGTGTTTCCGCATCGTCTGGCCGGCGCCCCGCAATGTCCCGCCGGGCCGCGCCGCTTCGTCGCGCGCTCGTCTCGATGACCGCGCCGCCCCTGCCACCGGATCGCCGTACTACGGGCTGTCTTCCGACCTGACCGGGCGCTCCCCCGCGTGCTGCCCCAGGTCGTCCTCTCGCGCGGTAGCCGCGGTGTCCCGCCGCACGCCTGCCGCCGCACCGTATCGATCCCCCTGTGGTTGCGGAGTGTTGCTGTGCCCTTCTTCCTCTATCTGCTCGGACTGGCGGTCTTCGCGCAAGGCACGTCCGAGTTCATGCTCTCCGGGCTCCTCCCGGGCATCGCCGCCGATCTGCGGATCTCGCTCTCCGCCGCGGGAGCGCTGACCTCGGCCTTCGCCGTGGGAATGATCGTCGGCGCGCCGCTGATGGCGCTGCTGAGCCTGCGCTGGCCGCGCCGGCGCGCACTGCTGGTCTTCCTGATCACGTTTCTGCTGGTCCATGTCCTCGGCGCGCTCACCACCAGCTACGGCGTACTGCTGGCCACGCGGGTCGTCGCGGCGCTGGCCAACGCCGGGTTCCTGGCGGTGGCCCTGGCCACCGCGACCGCCGCGGTGGCTCCGAACGCCAAGGGCCGCGCCACCGCCGTCCTGCTCGGCGGCACCACCATGGCCTGTGTCGCGGGCGTACCGGCCGGTGCCTTCCTGGGCGGGCTGTGGGGGTGGCGCTCGGCGTTCTGGGCGGTGGCCCTGGTTTCCCTTCCCGCCGTCGTGGCGATCCTCCGGTCGGTCCCGTCCGGACCGGGCCGGGCCAACACCCCCGACGGGGCGGGCACGCACGCCGCGGCAGGCCCGGACGGCGGGCCGGGCCCGTGCCGTCCGGCGGCCGCGCACGGCGAGCTGCGCGCGCTGCGCCGGCCGCGGCTGCTGGTGACCCTGCTGCTGGGCGCCCTGGTGAACGGCGCGACCTTCTGCGCCTTCACCTACCTCGCGCCGCTGGTCACCGGAGTCGCCGGAATCGCGGCGGGCTGGGTGCCGGGCGTGCTGGCGCTCTTCGGGCTGGGTTCCTTCGCCGGCGTCACCGTCGGCGGGCGGCTGGCCGATGTCCGTCCCGTACCGGTGCTGGTGACGGGCGGGGTGGCCCTGCTCCTCGGGTGGAGCGTCCTCGCGCTGGCGGCGGGGAGTCCGGCCGCGACGGTCGGGCTCGTCCTCGTCCAAGGGGCCCTCTCGTTCGCCGTCGGCTCCACGCTGATCTCGCAGGCGCTCTACGCGGCCACCGGGGCGCCGGCCCTGGCCGGCGGGTTCGCCACGGCCGCGCTGAACGTGGGCGCGGCGCTCGGCCCCTGGCTGGGCGGCCTCGCCCTCTCGGCCGGCCTCGGCTACCGCGCGCCGGTGTGGGTCAGCGCGCTGCTGGTGGCGCTCGCCCTCGTGACGGCAGGCGCGGCCCGAGGAGTGTCCCGGTGCCGCGCCCGTGCCGGGGACCGGCTCAGCCCGCCCCCGCGTACCCGCGCATCCGCTCCAGTTCCGCCGCCACGTCCGTGAGCGTGGCGCAGTCCGGAACCGGCCGCAGATCAGGGTCCGTTACGGCGGTGTCGCGGCGCCGGGGGTCTTCGAGGGCGTCGGCCATCGCGGACAGCGCCCGGCACAGCCGCTCGGACTCCTGTGCGCCGGGACGGTGGGCGCCGTGGTCGAGGCGTACGGCGCAGGCGGTGGCGGCGTCCACGATGCGTTCGGCGGCGGTGACCACGGTCAGCCAGTCGGGGTGGCGGTCCCGGGCGGCGGGGAGTTCGGCCGCGGCGGTCTCCGCCGCGGCCCTGGCCTCCCCCAGTGCCCGGTAGGCGGCCCGGCGCAGCGCCAGCCGCTGGGTGGGGTCCTCCCCCAGCCTTCGGCCGGGGGTACCCCCCTCTCGCTTCGCTGCCGGCTCCGACTCCAGGACGTGCCGCAGGAACCGCTCGGCGGCGTGCAGCGCCGCGGTGACACGCTGGCCGACCCGGCGGCGCGGGTCCGCCAGCCGTGGCAGATGCCCGACGACGAGGACGATGCCGCAGGCGAGGGAGGTGTCGACGATCCGCTCGCCGGCCGCCTGAGGATCCCCGCCGACGTGCACGAACGACAGCACCATCAGGGTGATCGCCACGGTCTGCAGCGCGAAGTGCCGGGTGGCGAACGGCAGCAGCGCCCCGCCCGCACCGGCCACCAGCGCCGGCCACCACGCACCCGTGAACAGCAGCCCCGCCCCGGCGAAGACCAGCACCCCGGCGACGGTCCCGGCGAAGCGGTTGACCGTACGGGAGAACAGCGGCCCCAGGTCCGGCTTGACGAGGAAGGTGGCGGTCACCGGGAGCCAGTACCAGTGGTCGGCGCGCAGCAGCAGGGCCACCGCGGCGCTCGCGGCGATGCACACCGCGACCCGGAGGCCGTAGTCCCGCCCGGCGGGCCCGAGCAGGCTTCGGCCGCGCCGGGTCCGCCGCTCGACGAGGGCGCCGGGCGGGGGTGGCGCGGCCTCCGGCCGGGACCGCGGCTCGCGGCGGGCGAACGCCACCGCCGCGTCCAGCAGCGCCTGGTCGAAGGCGCCGCGCGCGGCCGTGCTGGTCTCGGGGGCGGACAGCCGGCCCGGCAGCCGCCCGCTGCGCAGCGCCTCGGCGAACCGCCGGGGGCTCTCGGCGACCCGGGACGGCAGCGGGCGGGCCTCCCACAGCAGCGCGACGCTGGCCTCGCACAGCGCGGTGGCCGCGGCGAACCGCTCGCGCAGCAGGAGCTCTTCCGTACGGGCGGGCCGGTGCAGCAGCCGACTGGTCAGCCGGCGCAGCCGCAGGGCCTCGTCGGCGCGGTCCAGTGCGGCGGTGAGCCGGCGTCTGGCGGGCTCGGCACCGGGTCCGCCGACCGCGCCCAGGGCGTCGGCGAGCGCGTCGAAGACGGTGGCGACCGCGGCCCGCTCGCCGCTGAGCGCACCGCCCACGGGCCGCGGTGGGCGCAGCACGAGGCGCAGTACGAGCAGCCACAGGCAGCCGGCGAGGACGTAGAGGGCCTTCGCCCAGGGCGTCCCGGGCAGCGGCATTCCGGCGCCGAGGACGGTGGTGGCCAGCATCTGCATACCGGCGTTGGAGCGCACCGGCCCCGCCACGCTGCCCGCGCCGGAGACGAAGCCGACCGCGAAGAGCGCCGGCACGATCCACCAGCCCGCGCCCGCCGCCTGCAGCGAGGCGCCGATCAGCATGCCCAGCGACGAGGCGAGCGCGGGCAGGCCGATGTGCACGATGCCGGTGCGGCGGGTTCCGGGGCGGTCGTTGACGCCGGCCAGCATCGAGCCGAGCGCGGCCAGCACACCCGGCGCCGTACGGCCGGTCGCGATGCCCGCGCCGAGCAGCGGCCCCGCGCACAGCGCACCGCGGGCGACGGCGGCCCAGGGCACCGGCAGCCGCTGCCAGCGGAACGGATGCGCCAACCAGGCGGGCACGGCGCGCGGCGCGCGGAGCATGGGTCTCCTCAGACGACGGCGTACGGACGGACACAAGCGGAATCCGAGGGGCGACATCGGCCGACGGTGCTGCTACCAGCCTAAGGTCCGGATTTGTCCGCACCACTGCCGGAGGGTTACCGCAAGATCAAGAGCGGTGGAAGGGGCGGCGGCCGCGCCGGACCGGCTCGTAGCATCCCGGTATGACGGTCGACATGGACGACGTATGGGTGATCGGCGGTGGCGTGATCGGGCTGACGTCGGCGATCGCGCTGGCGGAGGACGGGCACCGGGTGCGGGTGGTGAGCCGGGACGCCGCGGACGCCACGACGTCTGCGCTGGCCGGCGGGCTGTGCTGGCCGTATCGCATCCAGCCCTCGGCACGCGCGGTGCGGTGGTCCGTCAGCTCCTTCCAGGTGTTCGCCGAGCTGGCCCGGAGACCCGACGAGACGGGCGTCCGGATGGTGACGGGGACGATGGCCGACACCGTGCCGGACGCAGGGACGGACCCGCGCACCGCCGATGACGGCCTCGCCTCCTGGTACGAGACCGTGCCCGGACTGCGGCGGGCCGACCCCGGCGAGCTCCCCGAGGGGTGCGCGTCGGGGTGGCGGGCCCGTACGCCACTGGTGGACATGCCGGCCCATCTTCGCTATCTGGAGCGGCGGTTGGCCGCGGCGGGCGGACGCGTCGAGCGGCGCGCGCTGCGGTCCTTGGAGGAGGCCGGCCGGGCGGCGGAGGTGGTCGTGAACTGCTCCGGGCTGGGCGCGCGGGAGCTCGTACCGGACGCGGAGGTGCACCCCGTGCAGGGGCAGTTGGTCATCGTGGAGAACCCGGGGATCGAGGAGTGGTTCGTGGCCGCGGGCTCGGGTGCGTCGCAGACGGCGTATGTGCTGCCGCAGCCGTACGGCCTGGTGATGGGCGGTACGGCGCGGGAGGACGCCTGGTCGCGGGAGCCCGAGGCGGCGGTGGCCGAGGCGATCGTGGCGCGCTGCGCACGGTACTTCCCCCAGGTGGCGCGGGCCCGGGTCCTGGCCCACCGGGTGGGCCTGCGCCCCGCCCGGCCGTCCGTGCGGCTGGCGGCACAGCGGCTGCCCGGCGGCGGGCTCGCCGTGCACAACTACGGGCACGGCGGTGCGGGGGTGACCGTGGCGTGGGGATGCGCGGACGAGGTGGTGCGCCTGGTCCGGGAGGCACGGAACGGCACGGGCGCGGCGTAGCCGGACACCGCGGGCGCCGCGGGCTCACCGGAGCGCGTGGAGGGCCGGCGGCACCGGCCGCCGGCCCTCCGTCAAAGTCCGCGCTGGGGTGCGCGGAACTAGCCGTCGCTCTTCGTCTCGGCGGTGGCGCCGCTGCCGCTGCCGGGTCCGATCTGGAACTCGAAGTCCCCGTCGTACTGTTCATGGCCCGCGATGACGGCCAGCTCGACGGCCTCCTCGCCCTTCTGTCCCCGCACGATCAGCGGATCGCTGCGTAGGTCCCGCATCAGCGCCCAGCACATGACGAGCATCACCAGCAGGAACGGCACCGCGACCAGGATCGTCAGATTCTGCAGACCCGTGAGCGCATCGCCCGAGCCGCCGCCGATCAGCAGCATGATCGCGGCGACCGCGCCGGTCACCACCCCCCAGAAGACGACCACGAGCCGGCTCGGCTCGAAGGTTCCCCGCTGGGAGAGGGTGCCCATGACGATGGAGGCGGCATCGGCACCGGAGACGAAGAAGATGCCGACCAGGATCATGACGATGATGCTGGTGACCGTGGCGACCGGGTACTGGTGCAGTACGTCGAAGAGCTGGCCCTCCGGCGTGGTGGACCCGCTGAGCTTCTTGGCGGCCTGGAGGTGCATGGCCGAGCCGCCGAACACGGCGAACCACAGCAGGCTGACCACGCTCGGTACGAGGATGACCCCGCCGATGAACTGACGGATCGTCCGGCCGCGGCTGATCCGGGCGATGAACATGCCCACGAAGGGCGTCCAGGAGATCCACCACGCCCAGTAGAACACCGTCCAGCTGCGCAGCCAGCCGCCCACCTCCTCGCCGCTGCTGGCCTCCGTACGCCCGGCCAGCTGCGGCAGCTCACCGATGAAGGATCCGAGGGAGGTCGGCACGAGGTTGAGGATGAGGATGGTCGGTCCGACCACGAACACGAAGACCGCCAGGATCAGCGCCAGCACCATATTGATGTTGGACAGCGCCTGGACGCCCTTGGCGATGCCGGAGACCGCGGACAGGATGAACGCGATGGTCAGCACGGTGATGACGCCGACCAGCAGGCCGCTGCTGACACTGTCCATCCAGCCGAGCACCTTGAGCCCGCTGCCGATCTGCAGCGCGCCGAGCCCCAGGGAGGCCGCGGAGCCGAAGAGGGTGGCGAAGATGGCCAGGATGTCGATGACCCGGCCGCCCCAGCCGCTGGCCCGCCGCACGCCGATCAGTGGGGTGAACACCGCGCTTATCGTCTGCCGCCTCCCCCGCCGGAAGCAGCTGTACGCGATGGCCAGACCCACGACCGCATAGATGGCCCAGGGGTGCAGCGTCCAGTGGAACAGCGTGGTGGCCATCGCCGTGTCCATCGCCTGGGCGGCGTCCTGGGGGTCGGTGCCCGGCGGTGGCGTGGTGAAGTGCCCCAGCGGCTCACTGACGCCGTAGAACATCAGGCCGATGCCCATACCGGCGCTGAACATCATCGCGATCCACGACACGGTGCGGAATTCCGGCTCCTCGCCCTCCTTGCCGAGGGTGATCCGCCCGTACTTGCTGACGGCCAGCCAGATCGCGAAGATCACAAAGCCGGAGGCGGAGAGGACGAAGGCCCAGCCGCCGTTGTCGATCACCCAGTTCAGCATCGTGGTCGACACGTTCTTGAGCGATGCGGTGGAAGTCGCTCCCCAGGCGATGAAGGCGAGGGTGAGCAGCGAGGTCACACCGAAGACCACCCGGTCGGTGCGTGGGCGCCCGGTCCGCAGCGGGTCGTCGGGGAGGTCCGCCACCGATGGCGCGCCACCCCCGTCTCCCGTCCCCTTGTCTGCGTTCGACACGTAGTCAACCTTTCAATAGCCCATATTTTCCTTACCCGTTACCCCCTACCACACCGCCGCAGACGTTCATGGGCGCCGCGACCGTAAGGTGATAATCGGCCCGCCCGTCCAGCAGCAGCGGGATGAGGCCGCGCAGCGGCTGGCGCAGCGGGACGACGGCGCCGCCGTCCCGGTCCCGCACGCCGGCCACACCGTGCAGCGCCAGCTCGTCCTTGACCGCGGCGAACTGCGCCGCGTCCAGGCGGTAGGCGCAGGGCGGGTCGGACAGGATCCGGCCGTCGGGGGCGGGGTCGTTGTCCGCGCCGCCGAGGTAGACCGGTCCGTGGTCGGCGTATCCGGCGAGCCGGGCCGTGGTGGTGGCCGCCTCGACGTACGGGCGGCGCCGGTCGAAGAAGGTGAACGCGCCCTTCAGGGCGGTGAGTTGGGAATCGACCCGGCGCCTGTTGTTGAGGTCGGGGTCGGCCTTCTCGGCGTCGGTGAGGGGGTCGACGCGGGTCTCGACGAGCATCCCGAGGGATCCCTTCACACCGGCCGTGTTGCGCAGAATGCGCTCCTGGCCGTCGCCCGCGACCTGCTTGACGGGGTCACCGGTCTCCGGGTCGGTCCAGATGCCGTAGACGCCGGTGCTCCAACCGGCTTCGCGGACGGCGGGGGCGAGGAAGTCCTGCGAGAGCGCGGTGGCTTCGCGGTGTACCGCGTCGGAGGTGTTGAGGTTGCGCGGCCACAGCGACAGCACGTCCTTGACGTAGTACGGGGCGGTGGGGCCGTATTCATGCAGGTCGTAGATGGTGTCGGGACGGTGGTCGCGGATGACCGCGGCCATCGCGCGGGCCTCGGCGGTACGGAGCGCGAGGTGGTCGCGGTTGATGTCCACGCCGTCGGCGTTGCCCCGGGTGTCCGCGGCCCGGCCGTCGGGGTTGGCGGTCGGTACGACCAGCACGCTGGTGCGCTCCAGGAAGCGCCGGGTCGCCCGGTCCTTGGCGTAGGCGAGGTCGCGGACGGTGGCGAGGCACGCCTCGCGGCCGGAGGGCTCGTCGCCGTGCTGGGAGCAGATCAGCAGGACGGAGTTGCCGCGCCGGACGTCCGCCGGGCGCTCGGGGGCCGGGTTTCCGATGCGGACGAGCTGCAGCGGGCGGCCCTGCCCGGTGGTGCCGATCCGGTCGATCCGTACCCGCGGGGTGGCGCGGTCGACGGCGGCGAGGAACTTCTGCTCCTCGTGCTGGCCGGTCCAGCGGGCGCCATGGCTGATCTCGAATCCCGTACGGGGTGCCCGGTTTCCGGCCGCGCCGGCGGGTGGTGCCGGGAGGGTCGCGCCGAGCGTGCCGGTCAGGGCGAGGGCCAGGGCCCCCAGGGCGAGGCGGCGGGAGCGGAGTATCACGAGGGGTGCCTCCCTTGGGTTGAGCGGTGGGGGTGAGGTGGGGGTGGAGTGGGGGTCGGGTCGGGGTGGGGTCGGGGCCGCCGCTGCGGGCGGCCCCGGGGGTCATCCCGCGTCCGGCATCCGGCTGATCGAGCGCGGCGGGGTGATCCCGTGCAGCGGCCCGTCGCTCCGCGGAGCGCGCGGCGCGCCCGCGGTGGCCTTCGCGAAGGCCGGGGCGCCGCCGGTCAGCGGCAGTTCGGCGGAGGTACGGGACAGGTCGAGGGTGAGCCGCGGCCGGGAGGCGGGCGGGTCGATCAGACCGGCGTCGGTACCGGCCACGATCAGCGCGAGCCGGTGTCCGGCGGGCACGATGTGATCGCTCGCGGCCAGGTCCAGGGTGAGGGTGTAGGGCTTTCCGGGGGTCAGCGGGCCGCCCTGGTGGGGGTCGGCGTAGTTGCCGAGGTCGGCCCAGCCGCGGCTGAAGACCGTGTGTGCGACGCGCCGGGTGTCGGCGGCGGTCTCCTTGAAGCAGCCGGTGTCGCCCGTGGTGCCCTGGCCCCAGCAGGTGCGCCGGTCGAGGGTGGTGATGCCCTCGCCCTCGGCCGCGTAGTCACGGATGGTGTCGGGGCCGAGGTCCACCAGGACGGCGGAGAGGTGGGCGGTCGTGGTGCTGGGCGTGGCGGTCACGGTCACCGTGCCCGCGCCGGAGAGGCGCAGCGGTGCGCGCAGCGGCCCGGTGGTGAACCCGGCCTTGGCCGCCGTCGGTTCGTCGATGCGGGCCGCCCAGTCGGCCTCGCTCAGCCCCGGGTCGTCGGTGAAGGTCTCGGTCGCGCCCGGTGGTGCCGGTTCGGTGCCCAGGACGCCGACGCCGGGGGCGCTGCCGGGGCGCGGCCGCAGGGTGGTGGCGGCGGTGCCGGGGGCGGGCCACTGCGGGTCGGTGGACCAACTGCCCGGGGAGCGTTCGATATCGGCCATGGGGGCGCGGTCGATGCCGTTGTCGTAGCCCATCAAATAGTGGTCGAACCAGTGGTGCAGGGTCTTGACCCAGTCGGCCCGGCGGTAGTCGAAGGGGTCGACGTGCCCGGTCTGGGAGAGCCAGATCTTGCGCTCGACGCCGTGCCGGGCGAGCGCGTCCCACCACTGACCGGCGTGCTGGGTACGGACGTTGAGGTCCTGCATGCCGTGCACCATGAAGACGCTGGCCCGGACCTTGGCGGCGGAGCGGACGTAGTCCCGTTCGGTCCACAGAGCGGTCCAGTCACCGCTGCGCGGCGCACCCTCGACGAGCTTCTGCTGTACCGCGCCGCAACGTTTCTGCGCTGCGGTGCTCTCCACCAGGTGCGCCAGGGCGTCCGGGCCCGAGTCGTAGAGCGGGGCGCCCTTGGCGAAGTAGTAGTCGTACCAGGAGGAGATACCGGCGATCGGGACGATGGTCTTGAGGCCCTTGACGCCGGTGGCCGCGACGCCGTTGGCGATGGTGGCGTCCCAGCTCTTGCCGATCATGCCGGTGCTGCCGTCGGACCAGTCGGCCGCGACGCGATCGCCTCCCGCAGGGGCGGTGTAGGCACGGCCCCGGCCGCCGAGCCAGTCGACGACGGCCTTGGCCGACTGGATGTCGAAGCGGCCGCCCACGTCGACACAGCCGTCCGACCGGTTGGTGCCCGCCAGGTCGACGAGGACCGTCGCATAGCCGCGCGGCACGAAGTAGTTGTCGTAGTAGAGCGGGAACTGGACCGGCCGGCCCCGGTCGTCATAGGTCTTCTTCTGGCTCTCGTTGCCGCGCCCGCAGCAGGAGTAGTACGGACTGGCGTCCATGATCACGGGTATGCGGCGGCCCTGCTGGGCGGGTTCGGACGGCCGGACGATGTCGACGGCGACGCGGTCGGTCCTCCCGTCCGCGTCGCCGTCGAGCCGTGTGTCCACCCAGACCGATTCGCGTATCGCGCGGTCGTAGGAGTACACGGGTCTGCTCTCACCCGGCGCCGCCTGCGCGGCGGCCGGCCCGATCAGGGTGGACAGCAGGGCGAGCACGGCCGCCGACACGAGTGCTGTGAAGGGGATACGGGGGAACCGCGCAGGAATCGTCACGGGCGGACGGTAGCGCGCCTCAACTCGCAAGCGTAAGGGTGCGTGTGACGGCGGCAGTGCAGCCGGTGACAGGTGGGGGTGCCGGTGGAGCGGGCGGCCACCGGGGCAGATGGTGGTTCATGTCGGTCATGTGTCAGATCGGGCCATGTACATGACGCCGGTCCGATGCACTGCATAGGGTCTGACGAGAGCCATCCCCCTACGAGTTGGAGGACTCGTGCGTCACAGACTCCTCGTCCCGGGCGCGGCCGCGCTCAGCCTGCTGCTGGCGATCCCGGCATCGGCGGCCAGCTTCTCACCCGGCGCTCCGGGCGTGGGCGACACCTACTACCCCGAGAGCGGAAACGGCGGATACGACGTTTCCCACTACGACCTGCGGCTCAAGTACCAGCCGAAGACGGACCTGTTGGAGGGCACAGCGACGCTGCTCGCCAAGACCACCCAGGACCTCTCCCGCTTCAACCTGGACTTCGGCCTCAAGGTCAGCGAGATCCGGATCAACGGCAAGAAGGCCGCCTTCGCCACGTCCGGCAAGCACGAGCTGGAGGTCACCCCGGCCACGCCGCTGGAGAAGGGCAAGCAGATCAGCGTGGTGGTCCGCTACGCGGGCAAGCCCTCCGAGCTGAAGATAGACGGCTACTCCGCCTGGGCCCGTACGCCCGACGGCGGTGTGGTGGCGCAGGAGCCGGACTCCGCCGTGTGGTGGTTCCCGAGCAACGACCACCCCACGGACAAGGCCACCTACGACATCTCGGTGGCGGTCCCGGACGGCACCCAGGCGCTGAGCAACGGCGTCCTGGCCTCGCAGTCCTCCAAGCTCGGCTGGACGCGCTACAACTGGCGCTCGGACAAGCCGCAGGCGACGTATCTGACGACGCTGGCCGTCGGCAAGTTCGACATCACCACCGACAAGACCGCGAACGGCCTGCCGGTGATCAACGCCGTCAGCAAGGACCTCGGCGCCAACGAGGGCTCGGCGAAGGCCAGCATCGAGCGCACCACCGAGATCACCGAGTGGCTGGAGAGCGTCTTCGGTCCCTACCCGTTCAACGCGGTCGGCGGCTATGTCCCCAACGTGCCGGCCGGGTACGCGCTGGAGACCCAGACCCGCCCGTTCTACGGCAAGAAGGCCTTCGACCGCGGCACGAACGTCTCGGTCGTGGTGCATGAGCTGGCCCACCAGTGGTACGGCGACAACGTCTCGCTCAAGGACTGGAAGGACATCTGGATCAACGAGGGCTTCGCCACCTACAGCCAGTGGCTGTGGTCGGAGAAGGAGGGCGAGGGCACCGCGCAGGAGCTGGCGGACTGGGTCTACTCGCAGCACCCGGCCGACGACCCGTTCTGGACGGTCAAGCCGGGCAACCCGGGCGCGGAGAACCAGTTCGACGGTGCCGTCTACGACCGCGGTGCGCTGACCCTCCAGGCGCTCCGCAACAAGGTCGGCGACAAGGTCTTCTTCGGCATCCTCAAGTCCTGGCAGACGGAGAACAAGTACGGCAACGCCTCGGTCGCCGACTTCGTGAAGTTCGCCGAGCAGAAGTCCGGCAAGCAGCTGGCCGACTTCTTCGACACCTGGCTCTTCCAGCCGTCCAAGCCGGCGGCGGGCGCGGCCAAGCGGGCGCTGGGCGCGCAGCACGGCCCGGTCGCCGAGCCCAAGTCGTGGAAGCAGATCGCGGCCACGCACCACGTGCACGAGGCACACGGCCACTGATCCGGCGGGCCGGTGAAGCGGTGCATCGCGAAACGGCGCATCGCGCAACGGCGCATCGCACAACGGTGTACCGATGGCCCTTCACCGAGCGGTGATGATCCATCCGGAGCCGGGGGAATCGGGCATCCCGTCCCCCGGCTCCGTCCGTACGCGACTGGGGGCTGTCCGGTGGGTCCGAGGCGTGCCGGTCGGCCCAGGGCAGCCGGGTCGGCCCAGGGCAACCGGGTCGGCCCACGTCATGCCCCGTTGTCCAGCGCGCGCCGGGCGGCTCGGCACGCGCTCTGCGGGTCAGCGTCGGGCAGGCCCTGCGGGTCAGCGTCGGGGCAGGCCCTGCTGGCGCGCCGCCCGGCGGGCCCGGCGCGCGACCGGCATGTAGCGCAGCCGCTCCGGCAGGAGCGGGACCGCCACCCGCACGACCCGCCCGAAGCGGCGCAGCCGGCGCTCCTGCGCATCCGTCCACTCCAGGCCGATGGCACGCCGGGCGTCCGGCGGCATCAGCCCGATCGTGAGGAACCGCCGGAAGCGGGCGAACCACGGGCAGAGCCACGGCCAGGTCAGCCGGAGCAGCAGCCGCAGCCAGCGCGGACCGCGGTCGGGAGCCGGCAGCGTCGGGTCCGTCGCGATCAACTCCCGTACCACCACGGTCTCTTCGAGCTCACAGTCGAGGACCTTGCGGTAGTACGGCCAGAACTCCTCGATGGTCTGCGGCATATCGCGGTCGTGGATCCCCAGGATCCGGCCGACCTGGAGCCACTCGGCGTAGAGCTGACGCTCCTGAGCCTCGGTGAAGGGGCGGCCGAGATAGCGCTGGGCGTGCCGGAAGACGGGGTAGCCGGTGGCGTGCACCCAGGCGTAACAGGCGGGGGTGAGCGCGTGGTACCGGTGGCCGTGGGCGTCGACGCCCTGGACGGCCTTGTGCAGCTGCCGCAGCCGGCGCCCCTCCTCGGCCGCGGCCTCGCCGCCGTACACCCACAGCTGCACCGAGGTCAGCGAGCGCTCACCGCGGCCCCAGGGGTCCGTACGGAAGACGGAGTGATCGTCGACTCCGGCGCCCACCGCCGGGTGCGCGACCTGCATCGTCATCGCCGACGGCAGGGTCAGCAGCGCGCGGATGTCCCCGACCAGCGACCAGAGCACACCTCCGGCCGGCGGGGGCTTTGGATGGTCTTCTTCCGTATTCATGGCATTACTCATGATACGGCGGGCTCCCGGTGCCACGCGGGCACGTGGGGGCGCGGGCACGCAGGCGTGTGGGCGCGCGCAGGCACGCGGGCGCGCAGGCGCGCGGGCAGGGGGAGCCGCACTACCAAACAGCCGTCGCGGCACCCCGCAGGGCAGCACTCGGTCCGTAAATCCCGTTCCCCTCCATCTCGTTGCTCCCCGATGGTTACCTCGAAGTAACCACAGCTGATTGGATGTGCCTCGCCGGAACTCACCCCCACCCCCACAGGGAGTCCCCGTGTTGCACCCAGCGCTGCGCACTTCCCGGGCCGCCGCCACCGTCGCCGCCCTGGCCGCCGTCGCCCTCGCCGCAACCTCCCCCACGGCGTCGGCCGCCACCGCCCCGCAACTGAAGGTGCTCAGCTACAACGCCTTCCTCATGAGCAAGAACCTCTACCCCAACTGGGGCCAGGACCACCGCGCGCAGGCGATTCCGGCCGCGGACTTCTTCCAGGGCAATGACGTCGTCATCCTCCAGGAGGCGTTCGACAACTCCTCCTCCGACGCCCTGAAGTCCCGCGCCTCGGCGCAGTACCCGCATCAGACCCCGGTGGTCGGCCGCAGCAAGAGCGGCTGGGACGCCACCGGCGGCGCCTACTCGGCCGTCGTCCCGGAGGACGGCGGGGTGACGCTGCTGAGCAAGTGGCCGGTGCTGCGCAAGGAGCAGTACATCTACAAGGACGCCTGCGGTTCGGACTCCCACTCCAACAAGGGCTTCGTCTATGCGGTGCTGGACGTCAACGGCGCCAAGGTGCACATCGTCGGCACCCACGCCCAGTCCACCGACTCCGGCTGCGCGGCGGGGGAGGCCGCCGCGGACCGCGCCAAGCAGTTCAAGGAGCTGGACGCCTTCCTCGACGCCAAGGACATCCCGGCGGACGAGGAGGTGATGGTCGCCGGCGATCTGAACGTCGACTCACACAGCGCCGAGTACGGCGCGCTGCTGAGCAACGCCGATCTGGCCCCCGCCGACAGCCGCACGGGCCACCCGTACTCCTTCGACACCCAGGAGAACTCCATAGCGAAGTACCGCTACCCGGACGACCCCCGCGAGGACCTGGACTACGTTCTGCACCGCAACGGCCATGCCCGGCCGGCCGGATGGCAGAACGAGGTGATCAAGGAGGAGTCGGCGCCCTGGACGGTCTCCAGCTGGGGCAAGGAGTACACCTACACCAACCTCTCCGACCACTACCCCGTAGTCGGCGGCTGAGCGACCGAACTCCGGTCTGCGGGCGGCGAGTTCAGCGGTCGTAGACCGTCACCGGTATGCCGCACTGGACGAGCCGCTCGGCTATCAGCGGCTCCACCCGGGACCACTTGCCGCCCGCCAGCCCACAGCCGATCCGCGGCATATGGACCGACGCCCCGAGCTCGGCGGCCTTGGCCGCGACCCGCCCGAGCCCGGAGGCGAGGGCTTCGTACCGCACCGGGACGCCCTTACTGCCCCTGCGAATACCCCGCTGGCCGATCACATTGGCGACCCACAACCGGTCGCCGACCTGCACGAACTGGGCCGCCCCCAGCCCGAAGTCGTTCCGCGCGCGCTCGCGATGCCACTTCCGGTAGGCGGCCTCCGGCTCCGGCCAGCGGCAGGAGACCGCCACCACGAAGCCCTTGCCCCAGCCGCCCAGGTCGTTGCAGACATGCGCGATCACCTTGACGCCCTTGCCCTGCGGCGCGGTGGCGTCCCCCTTGACGTAAGAGATCCCCGTGTTCTCAGTCATGGGTCAACCGTAAGCGCGGGCACTGACAATCGACCGGGACGGCCGACCCGTCCGCCGACGGTCAGACCGGAGCCCCGGTGCCAGGCCTGCGCCTTGGCACCGGGGCCCGTTTCCGTTACTTGTCGCCGTGCCCGCCGACGCTGTTGATGCAGCCCATGCTCGAACCGATCGGGGTCGACTGCGCGCCCGGGGCACCCTCACCGTTGAGCGCGTTGCCCAGCACGCCGTTGAGGATCCCCACTTCGCCGAGGACGTCCACGTTCAGGTCGTGCGACCGGCACGAGCTGCCCGACTTGATGTTCCACGAGTCGCCCCCGCCCTTGCCGCCGTGGGCGTTGGCGGTGCCGGCGCCGAGGAAGGCGACGCTGCCGAGAGCGGCGACCACAACGGCAGCCTTACGAAGCTTGCGCATCTTTCATCTCCGGTAAGTTGAACGGACGCGATCTGTGAGCGATCGACTTCGTACAGTTACTGAAGGCTAATACGACATATCCCATAACCAGTCGACGACGCGCCGGATCACTTTTGACCGCCTCTGCGGCGGCAGCCCGTGTCGCACCCCGGGCAGCCCGTGTCGCGCCCCGCCGGCCGACCGGACCGGACAAGCGCGAGGGCGGCCGCGGAAGCCTCCTGGCCTCCGCGACCGCCCTGATGTTGCTCAGGCGCCGGCTACTGCTCGGCTACTGCGCCAGCTCGCGCTCCTTGGCGATCCGGGCCACCCGGCCGCGGACCGCGAACCAGCCGACGACCAGGGCGGCGGCGATGACCGGGATCAGCATCACGGTCTGCCGGCCGACACCGCCGTCGAACCACATCAGCACGATGACGCCGACGAGGAAGACGATGGTCGCGATGTCGGTGACCGGCGTGCCCGGGAGCCTGAAGCGCGGGCGCTCGACCAGACCAGCCTTGGCGCGGCGCACGAACACCATGTGGCAGATCATGATCGTGCACCAGGTGCTGACGATGCCCAGCGCCGCGATGTTGATCACGATCTCGAACGCCTGGCCCGGCAGCCAGTAGTTGAGCCCGACACCCAGCACACACACCGCGGAGGTGAGCATGATGCCGCCGTACGGCACCTGGTTGCGGTTCATCAGGCCGGCGAACTTCGGCGCGGAGCCCGCCATGGACATCGAGCGCAGAATGCGGCCGGTCGAGTAGAGACCGGAGTTCAGGCTGGACATCGCCGCGGTCAGCACGACCAGGTTCATCACATCGCCCGCCGCCGGGACACCGACGTTGGACAGCACCGTGACGAAGGGGCTCTCGCTGCCGGTGTACTTCTCCCACGGCAGCAGCATCGCGAGCAGGACCACCGAGCCGACGTAGAAGACGCCCACCCGCCACATGATGGAGTTGACGGCCTTCGGCACGACCTTCTGCGGGTCCGCGGTCTCACCCGCGGTGACACCGACCAGCTCGACCGCGGAGTAGGCGAAGACGACACCCTGGAGCACGATCACCACGGGCAGCAGGCCCGTCGGGAAGATGCCTCCGTGGTCAGTGATCAGATTCAGCCCTGGTGTGTGGCCGTCGACCGGGTGCTGGGTGGCCAGCAGGAAGATGCCGATGAACATGAAGAGGACCAGCGCGGCGACCTTGATGATCGCGAACCAGAACTCCAGCTCACCGAAGATCTTCACCGAGATCAGGTTCACCGACAGCACGACCGCCAGCGCGATCAGCGCCATCACCCACTGCGGGATGTCGGTGAACAGGCTCCAGTAGTGGGTGTAGAGCGCGATCGCGGTGATGTCGGCGATACCGGTGGTCGACCAGTTGACGACGTACATCCAGCCGGCGACGTAGGCGCCCTTCTCCCCCAGGAACTCACGGGCGTACGAGACGAACGAACCGGACGAAGGGCGGTGCAGCACCAGCTCGCCCAGGGCTCGTACGACGAAGAAGGCGAACAGGCCACAGACGGCGTAGGCGACGGCCAGCGCGGGTCCGGCGGAGTGCAGTCGGCCGCCGGCGCCCAGGAAAAGGCCGGTTCCGATCGCTCCACCGATGGCGATCATGTTGATGTGCCGGCCTTTGAGGCCCTTGCTGTAGCCCGCGTCGCCCGCGTCCTGCTGTACGCCGCTCCCCCCGTCAGGTGACCTGTGGGCTGTCTCGGTGACGGTTTCTGTGCTCACTGCTGGTGGTTCTCGCTTTCGGGCAGGCGCTTGCCTTGGGGCAGGCGTTTGAGCGATGGGCCGAATCCTGCGGATCGCGCGGACGGCCGACGGCACACCTTCCCCGAAGAGTGGCCCCCCGTCTGTGGGGAAGATCACAGCGTGTATAAGCCATCCAAGATTTGTCCGTATTTGACCAATATTGCCCGGCGCCGCAATTTCAATGAGGGCGTCAGTTCACCCGAATCCGGACCCCACTCCTCGCTCAGCAGCGAAAACTTCTTGACCTGTTCAGTTCGGTTCAGGCGCGCATTCGCCGCCGCGACGGCCCGCTCGACCTCCGCCCGTACCTCCGGATGCCCGGCCAGCTCCCGCAGCGTCCCCTCGATGCCGTGCCGTGCCGCGCCGCCCAGGCCGGAGCCAGCTCCGCGTCCAGGACCAGCAGCGCGACCAGATAGGAGCGGCCGTCGCCGTGCACCAGCGCCTGGCCGATGAGCGGATGCTCCTTGAGGGTGTTCTCGACCAGCGCGGGCGAGACGTTCTTGCCCGTCGAGGTCACGATCATTTCCTTCTTGCGGTCGGTCAGCCAGAGGAAGCCGTCCTCGTCGACCCGGCCGATGTCGCCCGTCGCAAACCAGCCATCGGCGTCGGTCGCCGGCTCCACCGATCCGTCCGCCCGCAGATACCCCTCGCACACCGTCCGGCCCCGGACCTCTATCTCGCCGTCCGCGGCCGTACGCACCTCCACCCCGCCGATCGGACGGCCGACCGAACCGAGCCGGAACCCGCCGGGGCCGTTCGCCGTGGCCACCCCCGACGTCTCGGTCCGGAGGGGCGCGCGCCCCGCTCCTGGCAGGCGACGTACGCATGGGCGCACCCAGTGGCCTCCTCGACGGCCGACCGCCGCTCCTTGGGGAGGCGGTCAGCGTGTCGGCCGCTCCGCTCCGCCGCCGGCCCTCCTCGAACGCCTCGGGGTCGTAGGCCTCGGCGCCCCGCGCGGCCAGCGCCGCATAGGTCTCGTGTTCGCCGGCCTCCCCCGCCTCGACGATCACCAGCCCCTGCAGCGGGGCGGTGGCATCGCCGAGCAGCGGCTGCCAGCGGCCAGCTCCGCGACCCGCCGGCGGACCTCGGCCCAGGTCAGCGTGTGCCAGCCGATGGCTCCGGCACTGCGCCAGGAGAGCGCCGGCCGCTCGCCATGGTCCTCGGCGTTGCGTAACAGCAGGTCGGGGAGGGTGAGTTCGTCCGGTTCACCGGGCATGCGCAGGATCATGGTCAACGCGGCCTCCTGGTGGTGAGGGCCTGATCTGCGGACCGAACCGGGAACCCGGCCGCGGGTGCGGTGCGGCCGGGACGGAGCCAGAAGGTTTCACAAGAATGGTGAGACAGCAATACTGTTGAACATGAGGGAGTCCGCCACCGGCCTGACCGTCGACGAGCTTGCCGCCCGCGCCGGCATCACGGTCCGCACGATCCGCTTCTACAGCACCCGCGGTCTGCTGCCGCCGCCGGAGATCGGTCCGCGCCGCGTCGGCCGCTACGGGCCCGACCACCTCTCGCGGCTCGCGCTCATCGAGGAGCTCCAGCACCAGGGCCTGACGCTCTCCGCGATCGAACGCTACCTGGAGCAGCTGCCACCCGATCTGAGCGCCCAGGACCTGGCCATCCACCGTGCCCTGGTGGCGAGTTGGATCCCGGACAAGACGGAGGACGCCAGCCGGGAGCAGTTGGAGCGGCGGGTCGGCCGGCAGCTGACCGAGGACGACCTCGACCGGCTGGCGGCCATGAGCGTGCTCGTACGGACCGATGACCCGCGGGTCTTCCGGGTCGACCCCGGGCTGCTGCACCTGGGCACCCGGCTGCTGGACGTCCCGATCACGCTGGAGACCATCCTCGCCGCGCGCAGCGTCGTCATCGAGCACACCCGCTCGGCGGCCCGCGAGCTGAGCCGGCTCTTCAAGGACGAGGTATGGGAGCCGTACCGGGACGGCGGGCCGGACGAGGAGGAGGTGGCACGGATGAAGTCGCTCTCCGCCCATATGCAGCCCATGGTGGTACAGGCGCTGATCACCGCCTTCCAGCGGTCGATGAAGCAGGAGCTGCGGGAGTGGTTCGGCAAGGAGGGTGAGACGGGCCGCCGGGACGACACCCCACAGGCCGCTCCGTCCCGGCACACCCCCCAGGAGTGACGGGGCGGGCCGCCGAGGCCCGCCCCGTGCCGGGTCAGTCGCTGAACTTCTCGCCCTTCTCGGCCTTCTCGACCAGCAGCGCCGACGGCGCGAACCGGTCGCCGTAGGCCGCCTGCAGCTCGCGGGCGCGGGCCACGAATCCGGGCAGACCGACGAGTTCCTCCCGCCCTGGCCCGCCCTGGTATCCGTTGATGTACTGGATCACGCCGCCGGTCCAGCCCGGGAAACCGATGCCGAAGATGGAGCCGATGTTGGCGTCGGCGACGGAGGTGAGCACGCCCTCCTCGAAGCAGCGGACGGTGTCCAGCGCCTCGGCGAAGAGCATCCGCTCCTGCATGTCGACGAACGGGATGCCGGCGCCCTCCTCGGCGAAGTGCTCGCGCAGCCCCGGCCACAGGCCCGCCCGCTTGCCGTCCTCGCCGTACTCGTAGAAGCCGGCGCCGCCGCTGCGGCCGGTGCGCCCGAACTCGTCGACCATCCGGTCGATGACCTCGTCGGCCGGGTGCGGCTGCCAGGTGCCGCCGGACTCCTCGACCGCCCGCTTGGTCTCCTCGCGGATCTTCCGCGGCAGCGTCAGCGTCAGCTCGTCCATCAGGGAGAGCACCTTGGCCGGGTAGCCCGCCTGCGCGGCGGCCTGCTCGACGGAGGCCGGGTCCAGGCCCTCGCCGATCATCGCGACGCCCTCGTTGATGAAGTGGCCGATGACGCGGGAGGTGAAGAAGCCGCGCGAGTCGTTGACGACGATCGGGGTCTTCTTGATCTGGCGGACCAGGTCGAAGGCGCGGGCCAGCGCCTCGTCGCCGGTCCGCTCCCCCTTGATGATCTCCACCAGCGGCATCTTGTCGACCGGCGAGAAGAAGTGCAGCCCGATGAAGTCCTGGTCGCGCTCGACACCCTCGGCCAGCAGCGTGATGGGCAGGGTGGAGGTGTTGGAGCACAGCAGCGCGTCGGGCGCGACGATGTGCTGGATCTCCTTGAACACCTTGTGCTTGAGACCGACGTCCTCGAAGACCGCCTCGATGACGGCGTCACAGCCCGCGAGGTCGGCCGGCTCGGCGGTGGGCGTGATGCGCGCCAGCAGCTCATCGCGCTGCTGCTCGGTCGTCCGTCCCCGCGAGAGCGCCTTGGCCAGCAGCCCCTCCGAGTACGCCTTGCCCTTCTCGGCCGCCTCCAGGGAGACGTCCTTGAGGACGACCTGCATCCCGGCCTTGGCGCAGGAGTACGCGATACCCGCGCCCATCATGCCGGCGCCGAGGACCGCGACCTTCTCTACCTTGCGGGGCTCGATGTCCTTGGGCCGGTTGGCGCCCGAGTTGACGGCCTGCAGGTCGAAGAAGAACGCCTGGATCATGTTCTTGGAGACCTGGCCGGTCACCAGCTCGACGAAGTACCGCGCCTCGATGGTCTGCGCGGTCTCGAAGTCGACCTGGGAGCCCTCGACGGCCGCGGCCAGGATGTTGCGCGGGGCGGGGTACGGCGCGCCGCCCAGCTGCTTCTTGAGGTTGGCGGGGAACGCCGGGAGGTTGGCCGCGAACTTGGGCTGGGCGGGCGTGCCGCCGGGGATGCGATAGCCCTTGACGTCCCAGGGCTGCTGGGACTCGGGGTGCTCGTCGACGAAGGCGCGGGCCTTGGCGAGCAGCTCCTCGGGGGTGACCGCGACGTCGTGGATCAGCCCGGCGTCCTTGGCGCGGGTGGCGTTGTACTGCGTGCCCTGCAGCAGCACCTTCAGCAGCGCGTCGGCGATGCCGAGCAGCCGGACCGTACGGGTGACCCCGCCGCCGGCCGGCAGCAGGCCGAGGGTGACCTCGGGCAGGCCGATCTTGGTACCGGGGGTGTCGAGCGCGATGCGGTGATGACAGGCGAGCGCGATCTCGTAACCGCCGCCCAGCGCCGCGCCGTTGATGGCGGCGACGACGGGCTTGCCGAGCGTCTCGATACGGCGCAGATCACGCTTGATGCCGTTGCCCGCCTCGAAGGCCTTCTGGGCCTGGGCGGGGGTGACGGCGATCAGGTCGCGCAGGTCGCCGCCGGCGAAGAAGGTCTTCTTGGCGGAGGTGAAGATGATGCCGCGGATGCTGTCCTTCTCGGCCTCCAGGCGGTCGGCGACCGCGCTGAGGGAGGTCTTGAAGGCGCTGTTCATGGTGTTGGCGGACTGGTCGGGGTCGTCCAGGACCAGGGTGACGATGCCGGTCTCGTCCTGTTCCCAGCGGATGGTCGACAAAGCTGCGGATTCACTCATGGTGCGTACTCCGTAGTGGGTGGGACGAGGGGTCAGAGGCGCTCGATGACGGTGGCGACGCCCATGCCGCCGCCGACGCAGAGGGTGGCCAGGCCGTAGCGCTTGTCCTGCCGCTCCAGCTCGTCGACGAGGGTGCCCAGGATCATCGCGCCGGTGGCGCCGAGGGGGTGGCCCAGGGCGATGGCTCCGCCGTTGACGTTGACCTTGTCCAGGCTCAGGCCCATGTCCTTGACGAAGCGCAGCACCACCGCGGCGAAGGCTTCGTTGATCTCAACCAGGTCGATGTCGTCGATGGTCAGCCCGGCCTTGGCCAGGGCCTTGCGGCTGGCGGGCGCGGGGCCGGTGAGCATGATCGTCGGCTCGGAGCCGGAGACCGCGGCGGAGAGGATGCGGGCCCGCGGGGTCAGGCCGTAGCGCTCACCGACCTGCTTGGAGCCGATGGCGACCAGCGCCGCGCCGTCCACGATTCCGGAGGAGTTGCCGGCGTGGTGGACATGGTCGATCTTCTCGATCCAGTGGTACTTCTGCAGGGCGACCGCGTCGAAGCCGCCGGCGTCACCGATGGCGGCGAAGGACGGCTTGAGGCCGGCGAGCGAGTCGGCGGTGGTGCCGGGGCGCATGTGCTCGTCGTGGTCGAGGACGACCAGGCCGTTGCGGTCGCGCACCGGGACGACGGAGCGCTCGAAGCGGCCGTCCTTCCAGGCCTCGGCGGCGCGCTCCTGCGAGAGCGCGGCGAACTCGTCGACATCGCGCCGGCTGTAGCCCTCGATGGTGGCGATGAGGTCGGCGCTGATGCCCTGGGGGACGAAGCCGGTGTCGAAGTTGGTCATCGGGTCGGCGAACCAGGCGCCGCCGTCGGAGGCCATCGGGACCCGCGACATGGACTCCACGCCGCCCGCCAGGACCAGGTCCTCCCACCCCGAACGCACCTTGGCCGCGGCCATGTTGACCGCTTCGAGACCGGAGGCACAGAAGCGGTTCTCCTGGACGCCGGCGACGGTGTCGGGCAGTCCGGCGGCGATCGCCGCGATCCGGGCGATGTCGGAACCCTGGTCGCCGACCGGTCCGACGACGCCGAGCACGATGTCGTCGATGGCGGCCGGGTCGAGTCCGGGGAAGCGGCGGCGTACTTCGTGGATCAGGCCGACGACCAGGTCGATCGGCTTGGTGCCGTGCAGCGCGCCATTGGCCTTGCCACGGCCGCGCGGGGTGCGGATCGCGTCGTATACGTACGCTTCGGTACTCACTGGGTAAGCGCCTTTCGAGAAAACACAGCGGGAGGACACAGCGGGCGGGTCAGCCGAGCAGGGAGCGACCGATGATCTCCTTCATGATCTCGGTCGTCCCGCCGTAGATGGTCTGGATGCGGCCGTCGGTGAAGGCCTTGGCGACGCGGTACTCGGTCATATAGCCGTATCCGCCGTGCAGTTGCAGACAGCGGTCGGCGACGCGTTTTTGGAGTTCGGTGGCCCACCACTTGGCCATGGAGGCATGAACGGCGTCGAGCGTGCCGTCCGAGTGATCGGCGATGCAGCGGTCGAGGAAGGTGCGGGTGACGGCGCACTCCGTGGCCATCTCGGCGATTTCGAAGCGGATGTGCTGGAGCTTGGCCAGCGGCCGCCCGAAGGCCTCACGCTCCTTGACGTACTGCGTGGTGATCTCCAGCAGATGCTCGGCGCCGGCGATCCCGGCGACGGCTATGCCCATGCGCTCCTGCGCGAGATTGGTCATCAGATGCACGAACGCGCCGTTGAGCTCGCCGAGGAGGTTCTCCTTGGGAACCCGTACGTCGTTGAAGAACAGCTCGGCGGTGTCCTGGGACTTCTGGCCGATCTTGTCGAGGTTGCGGCCGCGCTCGAAACCGTCCATCCCGCGCTCGACGACGAGCAGCGACAACCCGTGCGCACCGCCCTGCGGTGTGGTCTTGGCGACGACGATGACGAGGTCGGCGAGGATGCCGTTGGAGATGAAGGTCTTGGAGCCGTTCAGCAGCCAGTGGTCGCCCCGGTCCTCGGCGGTGGTGCGGATGCCCTGCAGGTCGGATCCGGCGCCGGGCTCGGTCATGGCGATGGCGGTGATGATCTCGCCGGTGCAGAAGCCGGGCAGCCAGCGGCGTTTCTGCTCGTCGGTGGCGAGCGAGGTCAGGTAGGGGCCGATGATGTCGTTGTGCAGGCCCAGCGCGAGACCGGCCGCGCCGGCGCGGGTGAACTCCTCCGCGAGGACGGCGCTGTAGCGGAAGTCGGCGTTGCCCCCGCCGCCGTACTCCTCGGGCACCGCCAGGCCCAGCAGTCCCTGCCTGCCGGCCGCCCGCCAGGCGTCCCGGCTGACGATGCCGTCCTTCTCCCACTGGTCGTAATGCGGCGTCACCTCCTTGGCGAGGAAGGTGCGCACGGTCTGACGGAAGGCCTCGTGATCCTCGGTGAAGATCTGGCGCTTCATCTGGGCGGTCATCTCTGCGGGCCCTCCTCAGAGCCAGTTCTTGACGGTCTCGATCAGCTTGGCGGGCTCCGGTCCCACGGGGTGGACGTTGAGCATCGTCACGCCCGCCTCCCGGAACGCCTCGATCCGCTCGCGGACGTACCCCGCGGGCCCGCACAGCGACATCAGCTCGCAGAATTCGTCCGGTACGGCCGCCTCGGCCTCCCGCTTCCGGCCGGCGAGGTAGAGCTCCTGGATCCGGTCGGCGGCCTGCCCGTAGCCGTAGGCGACGGCGAGGGCGTGGTAGAAGTTCTTCCCCTTGGCGCCCATGCCGCCGACGTAGAGCGTGATGGTCGGGCGGGCGAGGTCCCGGGCCGCGGCGGCGTCCTCGCCGATGGCCAGCAGGCCGCCGGCCACGGTCTGCAGCGGGCCGAGCGCCGGATCGCGCCGGGCGGCGCCCTCGGCGAGCGGGGCGCCCCACACGTCGTGGGCCTTCTCCGGGATGAAGAGCGTGGGCAGCCAGCCGTCGGCGATCTCTGCGGTCAGCCGGACGTTGGCCGGGCCGAGCGCCGCGACATGGACGGGGATGGCGGGGCGCACCGGCCGGGTGAGGATCTTGAGGGGCTTGCCCAGCCGGCCGCCCTTCTCCGGGGGCAGCGGCATATCGGTGATGCCGTGGTGGTCGATGACCTCGCGGCGCCAGATCCGGCGGCACAGCTCGATGGTTTCGCGGGTGCGGCCGAGCGGCTTGTCGTACGGCTTGCCGTGCCAGCCCTCGACGACCTGCGGTCCGGAGGCGCCCAGGCCGAGCAGTGCCCGGCCGCCGGAGACGGCGTCGAGCCCGGCGGCGGTCTGGGCGATCAGGGCGGGGGTGCGGGAGTAGACGTTCAGAATCGCCGAGCCGATCTTGGCGCGCTCGGTGCGGGCGGCCAGGAATCCCATGATCGTGGGCGAGTCGAAGCCGTAGGCCTCGGCGACCCAGATGGCGTCCAGGCCCGCCCGTTCCAGGGCGGCGGCCTCTTCGGCCGCCCGGCGCGGATCTCCCGCGTACTGCAGTGTCGTGGAGAGTTCCATCAGCCGGCGGCGTCCTTCTGCTCGATGCGGATCGGGGAAGCGGCCGGGGCGCCGGCGCGGTCGACCGGTGTCGGGGCGAGGAGGCTGGGCGCCTGCCAGTCCCGGGCGATCTCCTCGGTGTCCGCGCCGGGCCGGGCGGGCGGTCGGCGTACCGCGCCCGGGGTGCGCGAGAAGCGGGGCGCCGGTGCGGGCTGGGTGATCCCGCCGTGGTCGACGAAGGTGCCGCGGGCGGCGAGGTGCGGGTGCTGCGGGGCCTCGCGCAGCGAGAGCACGGGCGCCACGCAGGCGTCGGACTCCTGGAAGACCTCGGTCCACTCCTGTCGCGTACGGGTCCTGAAGCGGGCGGCGATGGCGGTGCGCAGCTCGCCCCAGGCCGCGAGGTCGTCCCGGCTGGGCGCCTCCTGATCGATGCCCAGCAGACGGATGAACTCGCCGTAGAAGCGCTTCTCCAGCGCGCCGACCGCCATATAGCCGCCGTCGGCGGTCTCGTAGGCGCCGTAGAACGGTGTCCCGCCGTCCAGGAGATTCGCACCGCGCCGGTCCTGCCAGCCGCCGGCCGCCAGCATGCCGTGGATCATCGCCGTCAGATGGGCCGTGCCGTCGACGATCGCGGCGTCCACGACCTGGCCCTTTCCGCCCTCGGTGCGGGCATGCTGGAGGGCCGCGAGGGCGCCGATGACGAGATAGAGCGAACCGCCCGCGTAGTCGCCGATGAGGTTGGCGGGGATAGCGGGCGGACCGTCCGGCGGGCCGATCATGCCGAGGGCGCCCGTGATGGCGATATAGCCGATGTCGTGTCCCGCGGTGTCGGCCAGCGGGCCCTGCTGTCCCCAGCCGGTCATCCGCCCGTAGACCAGCCGCGGGTTGCGCGCGAGGCACTCCTGCGGGCCCACGCCCAGCCGCTCGGCCACACCGGGGCGGTACCCCTCCACCAGCACATCGGCGCGCTCGACCAGTTCGAGGACCTGGGCCACCCCTTCGGGTCTCTTCAGGTCCACCAGCACCGAGCGCTTGTTGCGGTTGGTGAGGTCGTACGCCGGGTCGATGCGCAGCCCCGCGCCGCCGGGCCGGTCGACGCGCACGACATCGGCACCGAGGTCGGCCAGCAGCATGGCCGCGAACGGGCCGGGGCCGATGCCTGCGAGTTCGACCACCCGCACCCCGCTCAGCGGGCCGTTGTCCGGCTCAGTCATCGCGCCCCATGCCCTTCCGCACTGTGACACTTCTGATGTAACACCCGTGATGTTAAGAACGTGTTCCACTTTCCACAAGACCCCCGTGCCAAGTGGCAACCGCGGAAAAGGCCCGCGCCGACGATGCTCAACTGCCATCGCCGCCACGGGCCTTTGCGCGCCTGCTGCCGCTGCGCCGCTATCCCCCGTCGAGCTCGGCGATGAGCCTCTTCGGGGCTATGACGCGATAGGACTCCTCCGCCCAGTCGCAGAGCAGCTCGGCCGGCGGAGCGCCCTTCTCCTCCAGCGGAACCTGCACCCATCCGGACCTGCCCAGTCCGTACCCCGCCGGTCCGGCACCCGGCGCGCTCAGCGCATGGGCATGGGCGTCCGGCTCCTTGAGCTTGAGGGTGACCCCCAGCGGATGGCTGCCGTCCTCGACGCCGAGGAAGACGAAGACCTTCTTGTTGACCTTGATGACGCTCTCGCCCCAGGGAAACTCCTCCACGGCGCCGGGAAGCCCGAGCGCGAACTCCCGCACCCGCTCCCGCACCACCGCCGGATCCGACGCCTTCGCCATGAGCTCCTCCACGTCCGTTCCCCCGTACGGCTCCGCGCGCGCCGCGTGCGGGCCGATCAACGCCTCCCACGCTAACCGCGACCACTGACAACGGCCCGCGCAGCGCCGAGCGCCGGACCCGCAGAGGGACAATCACCCCCCTGTCCGACTCGCAACTCGCCACCGCGCTGTTCGCCTTCCACACAGGTCAGCACGGACGGCGTGGCGCCCACCCCGTCCCACGTCGCCGCGCAGGCCGTCTCGTGCGTCGGGTTCATCGGTGGCGGTCTGATCGTCGTCTCCGTCTGGAGGGCCCCGCCACCGCGCACCCCTTGGTCGAGACGCTGTCGGCTGGACGGCGTGCGCCGGGTGACGCCGGGGCGGCAGGGCGGCAGAGCGGCAGAGCGGCAGAGCGGCAGAGTGACCGTACGGAGTGAGCCCGGCGCCCGCCCGGGCGTCCCTCAGCCCGCCGGAGTGCCGCTAGGGCCGTTCCGACCCAGGCCCATCGGACCGGCCCTAGGCCGAGCCGGGCGACGCCTCTCCTGCGGTGGAGCCGGGCGGCGCCGGCGGCGAAGCGGCCTTCGTTTCTCCGGCCTCCGGTACGAGGTGGTCTCCGGGCGCCTGACGGTCCACCAGTCTTCCCAGCCGCTGGGGGACATCGCCGCCCACCAGGATGATGACGACGAGGGTCAGCCCGAAGGTGAGCACGGCGAGCGCCCGCCCCAGGGGCATGCCCTCGGCCAGATGGGCGCCCAGGACGGGGGCGACGGCGCCGCCCAGGGCCCCGACGTTGTAGACGAAGCCGAGCGAGGCGGCGCGGCGCGCGGTCGGGAAGTGGCCGGCGAGGTACTTCGGCAGGATGCCGGAGATGCCCTGGCTGAGCGCGAGCAGCCCGAAGACCAGCACTCCGAGCAGCGGCAGGCTGTCCCGCACCGCGAAGACCGGGAAGACGAAGACGAGGGAGGCCAGCAGGGTGCACGCATAGGCGCGCCGGGTACCGAGCCGGTCCCCCACGTAGCCCGCCAGCCAGCAGCCGGCCATCGTGCCGAAGCCCGCAAAGGACATCACGTCGGTGACCTGCCCGGGGGCGTAGCCGAGACCGGTCTTGAGGTAGGTGGGCAGCAGGGCCTGGACGGGCCAGCTGTACAGGAAGGCGCAGAACACCGTCACCATGAGGGACACGTACAGCAGCCATCCCCGGCGGCCGCCGAGCTGCACGGCGAAGGCGATCAGGCACAGCGCCGCGACGGCCGACAGCCAGGGGACGTAGCCCGCGCCCACGGGTGTGAAGACGCAGAACAGCGCGACCGAGGCCCCCGCTGCCAGGACCGCGTTGCTCCACGACCGGATACGGCCGGTGAACAACGGCCGGAACGGATGCGGACGCTCCCCGTCCGGGCGGCCCGCGGCGGCACCGACCTCCTTCTGCCAGTCCCCGGCCTCCGGCAGCGACCTGCGCACCCAGAGGGCAACGAGAACGGGCAGTACGCCGATCCAGAACATCCAGCGCCAGCCCCATTGCGGCACCACCCACTTGTACAGCTCGGCCGCGAGAACGGTGCCGCCCGCGTAGCCGGAGATCAGGAACCCGGAGGCGCGGTTGCGCCAACGGGTGGGCCAGCTCTCCAGCACATAGGTCACGCTGGCGCTGTACTCCCCCGCCATGCCCAGGCCGATCACCAGTCGGGCGACGAACAGGCTGGTGTACCCCCAGGCGAACCCGCAGGCGAAGGTGCCCAGCGAGTAGAGCAGGATGCTGGCGATCATGGCGGCCTTGCGGCCGTAGCGGTCCCCCAGGGCGCCCAGCACGGCGCCGCCCAGCCACCGGGTGATGAATGCACCGGAGATGAGCGAGGCGGCGGTGGCGGTGCTGAGGTGGAAGTCCTCGGCGATTACGGTCAGTACCAGTGTGATCAGGACGAAGTCGAACCCGTCGAGAAGGTAGCCGAACCAGGCACCGGCCATCGCCTTCCACTGCCGTGCGGTGACCTCCCGGTACCAGCTCTGTGTCCCCTCAGGGCTCTCCATGGGGCGCACGGTCACAGCAACCCGGCCTCCTCCAGTAGTCGGCGGACGGTTCGGTGCGGGGCGACGAACGGCTGAGGAACGGCTGAGGAACGGCTGGCGGAGGCGACGACGGGCTAACGGCCACCAAGGAAGCACGACCGCGGTGTACGGGACATGGGACGTCCCATGTCATCGGCGCTCACGGTGAATCTGACCGGCCCTCGACACCCTGTCAAGGCCGCACACCGCACCCCGTCCCGCCACAGGAGGGCCGACGGAACGGATCGGGCCAACGGGAGGTCCGAGGCCGGTCGTTGACGCGGCGGCAGCGACTGCCTAGGGTCCGGACACCAGGTCAACGGGGCTCTTGAGAGGATGCGCGATGCGACGGCAGGACACCTCCGGACGGACCCATGACCTCGTCCTCTACGGTGCGACCGGCTTCGCCGGCGCCCTCACGGCCGAATATCTGGCCGAGCACGCCCCCGAGGGCCTCCGCTGGGCACTGGCCGGACGCAACCGCACCAAACTGGAGCAACTGCGCGACCGGCTGGCGAAGATCGACCCGGCCTGCGCCGACCTGCCGCTGCTGCAGGCCGACAGCGGCGACCGGGAAGCGCTGCGCGCCCTGGCTGCCGGCACCCGGGTACTGGCGACGACGGTCGGCCCGTACGTGATCCACGGTGAGCCGCTGGTCGCCGCCTGCGCCGAAGCCGGAACCGACTATCTCGACCTGTGCGGAGAGCCGGAGTTCATCGACCGCATGTACGTGCGGCACCACGCGACGGCCCGCTCCTCCGGCGCGCGCCTCATCCACGCCAGCGGCTTCGACTCCGTCCCGCACGACCTGGGTGTGCACTACACGGTGGGGTTGCTCCCTGAGGGAGTCCCGCTGCGCATCGACGGCTTCGTCCGCACCAACGCGACGTTCTCGGGCGGCACGCTGGCCTCCGCACTGACCGCCGTGTCCCGCCCGGTCGCCATGGCGCAAGCCGCCCGCGCGCGCCAGCGGACCGAGCCCCGACCGGCCGGCCGTACCGTCCGAGCGCCGTTCGGCCCGCCGGTCCGGAGCGCCGAGACACGCACCTGGGGCGTGCCGCTGCCGACCCTCGACCCGCAGATCGTCGCCCGTTCGGCCGCCGCGCTGGACCGCTACGGGCCCGACTTCCGCTACCGCCACTACGCCGGCGTGCGGAGGCTTCCGGTCGCCGTCGGCGGGGCCCTGGGGTTGGGCGCGCTGTGTGCGCTCGCCCAGGTGCCGCCCGCACGACGCTGGATCTCCGGCCGCCTGGAGCCGGGCGAGGGCCCGAGCCCGGAGCGTCGCGCACGCAGCTGGTTCGCCGTCCGCTTCGTCGCCTCCGGTGGCGGAAAACGCCTGGTCACCGAGGTCTCGGGCGGCGACCCCGGCTACGAGGACACGGCGAAGATGCTCGCCGAATCGGCACTGAGCCTGGCCTTCGACGACCTCCCGGAGGTCTCGGGCCAGGTGACGACCGCGGTGGCCATGGGGGACGCGCTGACGGCCCGCCTCCAAAAGGCAGGCCTCACTTTCCGCGTGGTCCACGAGGAGTGACCCGGTGCCCGGGCCCCCATCGTGCCGTCGTCAGGCGGCGGCCAGCGCCCTGCGGCACAGCGCGTCGGCGGCCCGGGTCGTCTCCGGGAGCCGGTATGCGGCCGCCAGTTGGAGCGTATGCACGCAGGCCCGGTCCAGGTCGACGCGGTGCCCCACGGAGACGAAGACCGGTTTGACGCCCTTTCGGGTGCGCAGGGCGCGTCCGACCTCCTCGTCGCCGTCCAGCAGCGGAGAGGTCGCGCCGCGCTCCGGCCCCGGAGGGGCGTACCGGAAAGTGAAGGGGTTCTTGGCGACGCCGATGGTGGGCAGCCCGGTCAGCACCCCCAGATGGCTGGCGAGCCCGAAGCGGCGCGGGTGCGCGAGTCCGTATCCGTCGCAGACCACGAGGTCGGGGGTGCGGGCGAGACGGTCGAGAGCGGCGAGCACGGTGGGTATCTCACGGAAGGCGAGCAGCCCCGGGACGTACGGGAAGGAGACCTGCCCGACGGCGGTGGCCTCGTCGACGACGGCGAGGGTGCGGGCGTCCAGCGCGACGGCGGCCGCGGCGACCACATCCCGCTCGTCGTCGTAGGCGACGTCCACCCCGGCCACGATGCCCTCGAAGCCCGGTTCCGGCCCCGACTCGTCGAGCAGTACGTGGGACCGCAACCGGTCCTGGACGGCGCGCGCCTGGGCCTCGTCGGTCGGCCAGTGCCGCAGTTCCTCGTCGCAGGAGATCGTTCGGGAAGTGTCCATGGTGTCCACAACGCTACCGAACCGGTGCTCGGGCGATGATCCGCCGGTCGATGCGCCCGCGTCCGGCGCTGCACGCCCCGTTCGCCGAGCGCGCCGCTCACTGTCAGTGGCGGTCGGTACGGTGAGGAGCGTGGACCCCGCCGACGTTGCTCCGGCCGAATCGAACCCGGCAGACGCTCAACCAAGCCGCATGCGAACCGGCTGAATCCGCGCCGGCCGATCCGACGACGCTGACTGACCCGAACACTCCTGTACGGCCACCCCGCCCATCCCCTTGCCCCGGAGACCACCGACCACAGACCACCAGCCCCCTGAGACCACCAGAGGCCCTCATGTCCGACGCTCTCCACCAGCTCGATGCCACCGACCTCGCCGCCCGGTTACGCCGTCGCGACATCTCCGCCCGGGAGGTCGTGCAGGCCCATCTGGACCGCATCGCCGAGGTCAATCCCACCCTCAACGCCATCGTCACCCTCGACCCCGAGGGCGCGCTCGCCGCTGCCGCGCAGGCCGACGAACGGCTCGCCCGAGGGGACGCCGTGCCGCCGCTGCACGGCCTGCCGATCGCGTTCAAGGACACCCACCTCACGCGCGGCATGCGCACCACCTTCGGCTCACCGCTCTTCGCCGAGCACATCCCCGACGAGGACGACCTGCTGGTCGACCGGCTGCAACGGGCCGGCGCCATCCGCCTCGGCAAGACCAACGTCCCCGAATTCGCCGCCGGTTCGCATACGTTCAACCGGGTCTTCGGCACCACCCGCAATCCGTACGACACCACGCGCTCGGCGGGCGGCAGCAGTGGAGGCGCCGCCGCGGCGCTCGCGGCCGGGCTGCAGCCCCTCGCCGACGGCAGTGACATGGGCGGATCGCTGCGCAACCCCGCCTCCTTCTGCAACGTGGTCGGACTGCGGCCGACACCGGGCCGCGTCCCGCCCCACCCGGGTGTCAACCTCTGGGACACCCTTACGGTCCCCGGCCCCATGGGGCGGACCGTCGCGGACACCGCGCTGCTGCTGTCGGCGATGGCCGGCCCGGATCCCCGCTGCCCCATCAGCCTGGAGACTCCCGGCGACGCCTTCCGGGTACCGCTCGACCGCGACCTGCGCGGACTGCGTGTCGCATGGACCCCCGACCTGGGCGGATGCGCACCGGCCGACCCGGACGTCCTCGCCGTACTGGAGCCCGCGGTGAGCGTCCTGGAGGAGCTCGGCTGCCAGGTCGACTCCGCCTGCCCGGACCTGACCGGAGCCGATGAGGCCTTCCGGACACTGCGGGCGCACAGCTTCGATCTGGCGCTCGGCGACCTCCTCGACTCCGATCGGCAAGCCCTCAAGCCGAGCCTCGTCTGGAACATCGAGCAGGGCCGCCGACTGACCGCAGCCGACCTCAACGCCGCCACCGCGACCCGTAGTCGACTGCACCTCGACGCGCTGGACTTCTTCTCCCGGTACGACCTTCTCCTGGCCCCGGTCAGCCAGGTCACGCCGTTCGATGCGGAGCTGGAGTACCCGCGGGAGGTCGCGGGCCGGCCCACGCACACGTATCTGGACTGGATGCGGTCCGCCTACCTGATCTCCCTCCTCGGTGTGCCCGCCCTCTCGGTCCCCGCGGGGTTCACGCCGGGCGGCCTGCCCGTGGGCCTGCAGTTCGTCGGCGCGCCGCGCGCCGACCTCACGGTCCTCCAGGCCGGCCATGCCTACGAGCGCGCCACGCAGCACGGCCGACGCCGCCCCGACCTGCCCATATCCTGACCCGCCCCGGTGCCACCCCCATTGCATATATTGCAGCCATGTTCGTACTGGAACTGACCTACACCGCGCCCATCGAACGCGTCGACGCCGCCCTTGAAGAACATGTGGAGTGGCTGCAGAAGGAGTACGCCGCTGGGCATTTCATCGCGGCCGGCCGCAAGGTCCCGCGTAACGGGGGCGTGATCCTCGCCGCCGGAGTGGACCGGGCGACCGTGGAGCGGATCGTGGCCGAGGACCCGTTCACCCTTGCCGGGGTGTGCGAGTACCGGATCACCGAGTTCGTGGCGACGTCGACCGCACCTGCCCTGGAGGCGTACCGGGAGCAGCTGCCGTAGCCGCTCAATCCGACGGTCGATGCCCGAGCGGGCATCAGAGGCAGGGGTCGAGGTGCGGACACGAGGTACGGACACCCCCCGTTAGCTGCCTCTCCGCCGCCGGGCGGGCTTCTCGTTCGCTGTCCGTCAGCTCAGGAAACACCCACGGGCCGAGTCTATGAAGAGGTAGTCGTCGACGCCGGTGACGTCCCGAGCGGGACGAGGTCTGCGGTGCCGGGCTCGGGCGGCTCGGGCCAGCGGCCCCCGTTTTGCCAGTAGTCCCTGATCTCCTCCAGCTGACGCCCCTTGGTCTCGGGCGCCGTGACGGAGGCGAAGAGCAGGGCGGCGAGGGCGAGGGCACCGAGGCCCGCGAAGGTGAGTGCCGCACCGGCCCAGGCCATCACGGACGGGAAGAACTGGGCGATCAGGAGGTTGGCGACCAAGTCGGCGGTGAGCATCACCGACGCCCCGGTGGAGCGCAGCTGGGCGGGGAACGCCTCGCTGGCATAGACCCAGATCAGTGATCCGAAGCCGAAATTGAAGGCCGCGGTGAACAGGAGGATGGCACCGAAGCCGATCCAGGTC
Source organism: Streptomyces sp. NPDC002446 (assembly GCF_053595675.1). NCBI lineage: Bacteria > Bacillati > Actinomycetota > Actinomycetes > Kitasatosporales > Streptomycetaceae > Streptomyces > Streptomyces sp. NPDC002446. The sequence continues at coordinate 38,100 of NZ_JBSFYC010000067.1, forward strand.
GTGGCACCGCGCAGATCCCCGGCGCCGAACACCGCGGTCAGGACGGCGAGCATCATCACCATCGTGCCGATGCCGCAGAGCAGCACCAGCCGGCGGCCGAGCCGGTCGACGACGAGGATCGCGAGAACCGTCGCGGCCAGCGAGGCGAGCTGGACGAAGGACGGCAGCAGGAAGTTCTGGCCGTCGCCCGTGAAGCCCATCTCCTCGAAGATCTGCGGGCTGTAGTAGGTCACCGCGTTGATGCCGGTGATCTGGCAGAAGAAGCCGAGGCCGACGACGAAGAAGGCGGCGCGGGCGTACGGCCTGCGCAACAGGGAGCGCGCCGATCCGCCGCTCTCCTCGGCGAGTGCGGCACTCACGGCGGCTACCTCGGCGCGCGGATCGACGTCCGGGTCGGTCATCGCCATGACCTCGACGGCTCGATCCGTACGCCCCTTGAGCACATACCAGCGCGGGGTGTCCGGCAACCGGAGCAGCGGGATCAGGACGAGCGCCGCCGGAAGCGCGGAGAGGCCGAGCATCCAGCGCCAGTGGCCTCCATCGGACAGGCCCCAGTTGACGAAGTACGTGATGACGATGCCGGCGACCGTGGCCACTTGATAGGCGGCTACGGAGGCGCCCCGGATCCGTGCCGGGGTCGATTCGGCGACATACAGCGGAGCCGCGACGATCGAGATGCCGATGGCGATGCCGAGCAGGAACCGGACGGCGTCCAGTACGACGACGTTGGGCGCGAGGGCGGAGAGTGCGACGAACACGGCGTAGGAGCCGGCGACGATCAGCATGGCGGCCTTACGGCCCAGGGCGTCCGCGAGCTTGCCGCCGATCAGCGCGCCCACGATGGAGCCGCACACCAGGATGCTGTTGACCAGGCCTTTCTCGGCCTCGGTGAGGTGGAAATCCTTGCTCAGGAACACCAGGGCACCGGAGATGCTGCCGGTGTCGTAGCCATAGATGACACCGACGACGGCGCCGGTGAGCGCGAACAGCCTGCCGGTACGGCCTGCGGTCCGGGGTGACGGCGGCGGGGGCGGGGGCGTCGCGGAGTGCGTGGCAATGGACATGGGAAGTCCTTTGTGCGGCGGAGCGGCGGGCGCCTGGCTGACCGATGTCCGTAAGGCGCATGAGTGCTGCGGGACTGCGGGACTGCGGGACTGCGGGACTGCGGGACTGCTGACAGTGTGGTGGACTTGTGTGCGTGATCTTGCGAATATCCCGCCTCTTTCACGCACCTGTCAACAGCACATCCCCACCCCTCCCTTTCCCTGGCCCTTACCTCCGCGTCCGCCACACTCGGCCGCACCCAGAGGCCCGCAAACGGGCTTCGATCAGCCCTCACCCCGCCCCGCCAGCACAGATCCAACCGTCACCCCCTATGGCGCATCCACCCGTACGAGGGATGGATTGCGAGCGAGAGTCTGCGTACAGTCGATTGTAACGAAGCCAAAAGTTGCAGTTTCTCGCAACACGACAGCATCTCGGTTCGGAACCGGTTCATGCGTCACGGGAGGGTGGGTCATGAGTGAGACCTCATACATGGAGCAGGAGCTGCTGAGTCAGCCGGAGACCTGGCAGGAGGCAGCGCGGATCGGCGCGGCCGTCGACACACTGCCCACGGCAGGACAGCGGGTCGCCGTGATCGGGTGCGGCACCTCATGGTTCATGGCGCAGTCGTATGCGGCGCTGCGCGAGGGCGCGGGACTGGGCGTGACGGATCCCTTCGCCGCATCCGAAGCGTTCCTCGGCAGCGACCGCGGCTACGACGCTGTGGTGGCCATCACCCGCTCGGGCACCACGACCGAGGTGCTGCGCGTGCTCGATGCGGTCAAGGGGCGCATCCCGACGGTGACGATCATCGGCGACCCCGAGACTCCCGCGGTGGCGACCTCCGACAAGACGGTCGCGCTGCCCTTCGCCGACGAGAAGTCCGTGGTGCAGACCCGTTTCGCGACAACAGCTCTCACGCTGCTGCGCGCGCACCTGGGCGAGGACGTTTCGCAGGCGGTGAGCGACGCGCGGGAGGCGTTGGCCGCGCCGCTGGACAAGGAATGGGTGGACGCCGAGCAGTTCTCCTTCCTCGGTACCGGCTGGACCTTCGGCCTGGCCAACGAGGCGGCGCTCAAGATGCGGGAGGCATCGCAGAGTTGGACGGAGTCCTATCCCGCGATGGAGTACCGCCACGGTCCGATCGCGATAGCCGCACCCGGCCGGGTGACCTGGCTGTTCGGCAGGGCTCCGGAAGGACTGGAGGCCGATGTGGTGCGGACCGGAGCGCGTTTCGTTTGCCACGCGCGCGATCCGCTGGCCGATCTGGTGCTGGTCCAACGGGTCGCGCTGGAGCGGGCCCGCGCCCGCGGCCTGGACCCGGACAACCCACGCAGCCTGACCCGTTCGGTGATGCTCGAGCCCTCGGCCGCCGCCTCATAGCGACTACCTCCGCGCTCTCCGCTGACCTCCGCACCTCACCCCACGCTTCAACCACTTCAACCCCTTCAACCCGCCTCGCCCGCAAGGGAGTCAGATTCCCGTGCCACTCGTTCCCACCTCATCCATCGTCGACGCCGCACGCGAGGCCCGAGTCGGCGCCGCGGCATTCAACGTCATCCATCTGGAAACCGCCGAGGCACTGGTCACCGCCGCCGAACGCACCGGGACCCCGCTGATCCTGCAGATCAGCGAGAACTGCATCCGCTACCACGGCAGCCTGCTGCCCATCACCCGCGCCACCCTCGCTCTCGCCGAGGACTCCACCGCCCGCATCGCGGTACACCTCGACCACATCACCGATGCGGAACTTGTCCACCAAGGCATCGGAGCCGGAGTGGGGTCGGTCATGGTGGACGCTTCCGCGCTCCCGTACGAGGAGAACGTCGCCACCACCGCCGAGCTCACCGCCTGGTGCCACGACCGGGGTGCCTATGTCGAGGCTGAGCTCGGCGAGGTCGGCGGCAAGGACGGCGTGCACGCACCAGGGGCACGTACAAACCCCGATGAGGCTCTGGCCTTTGTCCGTGCGACCGGTGTGGACGCCCTCGCCGTGGCCGTCGGTTCGTCACATGCGATGCACGAGCGTACGGCCGTACTCGACAAGGAACTCATCACGACGCTGCACGCCACCCTGCCGGTGCCGCTGGTACTTCATGGCTCCTCCGGGGTGCCGGACGAGGAGCTGCGCCGCGCCATCGCCGCCGGGATGACAAAGATCAACATCTCCACTCATCTGGTCTCCGTCTTCACCCACTCAATACGGCAGTCACTGGGCGCCGACCCGTCACTCATCGACTCCCGGAAGTACGTCAAGCCGGCCCGCGAGGCAGTGGCCGAGGAAGCCGCGAGGCTGCTGGACGTCCTGGGCGCTCCGGCGACGGTTCCCGTTCAGTTCGCGGCCCAGGCACCAGCTCGGGGGTGAGGCAACAACAAGCTCGGACCGCCGCAGGCCCCCCCCCGCTTGAGACAGCCGTTCCCACGTCTGCAAGAACGAGCAGAAAGGAAGCAAGGTGGTGGATCACCAGGGCCCCTAGCGGGCGTCACCGTGGTCACAGGAAACGAATTAGGCTCGCGCCATGAAGCGCCATGAACGGATGAACGCACTGCTTGAGCTGCTCGGGGACCGCGGTCGGGTAGATGTCGAGGAGGCGGCGACCGCTCTGGAGGTCTCGGCCGCCACGATGCGGCGCGACATGGACGCCCTCGCCGAGCAGCAGCTGCTGACCCGCACCCGGGGCGGGGCGGTGCTCAGCTCGGTGGCGTACGACCTGCCGATCCGCTACAAGCATGCGCACCGGTCGGAGGAGAAGGAGGCAGTGGCGAAGGCCGCGGCGAAGCTGGTCGAGCGGGGGGATGTGGTCGGGCTGAGCGGTGGCACGACGACCACGGCGATCGCCCGGGTGCTGGCCACGCGTCCGGACTTCGCGGAGGCAGGACCGCAACCGCACCTGACCATCGTCACCAATTCCCTCAACATTGCCAATGAGCTGGCCGTGCGGCCGCAGATCAAGATCGTGCTCACGGGCGGGGTGGCACACTCGCGGTCGTTTGAACTGGTCGGTCCGTTCAGTGAATTGGTGCTGCAACAGATCTCGATCGATATCGCGTTCATCGGGGCGAATGGAATGGACCCGATGATGGGCGCCACGGTCCACGATGAGGCGGAGGCCCGGGTCAACCGGCTCATGGCCGAACGTGCTCGGCGTGCCGTGGTCGTCGCGGACTCGTCGAAGATCGGCGAGCGCTGCTTCGCCCGGGTCGGCGATGCGGACGTCTTCGACACGTTCATCACGGACGGCGGCGCAAAGGAGGCAATCCGTCGTGAGTTCGCGGACCGGGGGCTGAGGGTGATGACGGCTCGGCCGTCTTCCGGCGAGTAGGGCTCACACTCGGCCTGGCGGGTCGCGGGCAGCCCGTCGACTCACGGACCCGAGCAGCACGTACGCCGGGCAGACGCCTCGGTCCGGCGGGTCGCGGGCAGGGGCAAGCAACTCGCGGACCCGAGGAGGTTCGGCCTCACCCCGGTGACCATGAACCCGTGCAGGCCCGGCGGGTCGCGGGCAGGACTGGCAAGGCGTGGCGGCTCGCGGGCCCGACCAGGCCCGGCCTCCGCCTGGCGGCTCATGGGCTTGGACAGACTCACGGGCTTAGACAGGTGCCGTAGGCCGACGGCTCACAGGCAGCCCGGCGACTCGCGGGCCTGACCAGGCCCGGGTCTCGCCCCGGCGGCCCACGCACCCGACCAGGCCCGGCGGCTCGTATGCCGCGGGCGGGCCCAGCCTCCGCCG
>NZ_JBSFYC010000068.1:0-41626 GCF_053595675.1 Streptomyces sp. NPDC002446
GGGCTCAGCTCGCCCGGAGAACCGCACCTAGGAGGACCGTCACCGGCAGCCGAACAGCCCCGCGCAGCGGCACCGCCCGCCGCAGGCGCTACGGCGGGGAACCCGAAAACGTCGGCACAGGCAAAGCGCAGCGGAAGGGCCCGCCGCAGGCGCAACGGCGAACAACCACCGCGGCGCCGCAGACAAAAACGTGGGCCTCAGCCAAGCGCAGCGCCCGGCAATCGCAGCTGAAGCATCGCGAGCAGCCGCTGATCCGGCCGGCTCAGATCGAGACCGGTCAGCTCCTCGGCCCGCCGGATCCGGTACCGCAGCGTGTTGGGGTGCACATGCAGCTCCGCGGCCGCGGCCCGCACATCGCCGAAGGCGTTCAGATACGCCAGGACCGTCTCCGCCAACTGCCCCTGGTTGCGGCTGTCGTGGGTGACCAGGGCGGTCAGCCGGGGGTCGCGCATGTCGGGGTGCGCGGAGAGCAGCGACAGCACCTCGCTGACCAGCACCTCCGCCTGGATGTCGGGCAGCGCGGCGACGGTGGTGGCGACGCCGACGCTCACCATCGCGTCGAGTATCCGGTCCGCCTCCCGGCGCGATTCGGGGACGTCCCCGAGCCCCGGCACGATGCAGCCGACCGAGCCGCGCAGCGACAGGCCCAGGTGGCGGCGGGTGGCGTCGGTGATCTCCTGTCCCCAGGCGCGCAGTGTGCCGAGGTCGATGCTGCGCGGCAGCTGCGGCAGCAGTACGTAGATCCGCGAATCCGCCTGGGTGACCAGCGCGCTGCGGTGCCGGGCCGCGGTGTGCACCGAGATGAGGTTGCTGACCTCGGCACGGGTCAGCTCCGGCGGGGTGGCCTCGGCGGTCCCGTACGAGAAACCCAGCACGGCGGCCGGCCGGGTCGCGTCCAGGGCGAGGTGGGAGGCGAGCGGCTGCGGCCCCGTCGTGCCCTCCAGCAGCCCGGCCGCCAGCGTCCGGGTCAGCGTCAGGTCCGCCGAGAGCTCCCGGCGGCGGCGTACGAGATGGAGGGCCGCGACCCGGGCCGCGCCCAGCAGCGCCTGGTCCGAGTGCTCGGTCAGCGGCGCCGCGCCCTCCTGGACCCAGATGGTGCCCAGCTGCCGCTCCCCGGACCGGATAGCCACCGCGAGCCGGCGGCGGATGCCCAGTTCGGGGTGGCTGTCGATGTTGATCACCTCGTCGGAGGCGCGCAGCCGCTGGAACACGCCCCACTTGCGCAGCCGCGCCAGATACGGCTCCGGACCCTGCCAGCCCAGGATGGACAGCCGCCGCAGGTCGTCGACCTCGTCGGAGTCGGTGGAACGGGAGTAGGCCAGCACACGGTTGGCGATGTCCTCGATGCTGACGATGCCGCCGGTGAGGACCGCGGTGGTCTGCGCGAGCGAGAAGAGATCGCCCTCGTCGATGCCCTCGCCGGGCCGCCCCGGAGGAGCGCTCTCCAGGGCCGCCCGCGCCAGCGCGTCCACCTGCTCCCAGCGCGCTTCGCTGCGTACGGACATCAGCGCGACGCCGGCCTCCACGGCCGTTTCGCTGAGCGCGGCGGCCTGCCCGGGGGTGTCCAGTTTGACGGCGACGGCGGCGGCCCCGTCGCGTCCGCCCGCCCGCAGTGCGGGGAAGGCCGCGCGGCCCCGGGCGCCGATGGCGAGCACCAGTTCACCGGGGCGGGCCATCGGCGGATCCTCGGGGTCGAGCAGGGCGACACTGCGGATCTCGACGTCCAGCCCGGCGGGCGCGGCCTGGAGCTCCACCAGCGGCTCGCCGAGCGCCATCAGCAACTGGCGCAGGCTGATGCCCGTACGGGGTGGCGGTGCCGCGGCGGCTGGATCCATGATCGGCGCCTCTGCTGGGTTCGGATGGCGTGGGCTCCTCGTGCGGCCGGCCCGTCAAAGGCACGCCCGATGCGTCACGCCAAGCAGCCGACCGGCCAAAGACCGGCCCGCCAGCGCGTGAATGAGCCACGCCAACAGTACTGATGCTATCCGCCGGGGCCCTCGCGGCCGTCCTTGCTGGGGGAGGACCACCGGCGCCGCCCGTGTCCTCGCACCCCGGCCATTCGTCTACGTTGTTGTAGACCGTCTGCAGTGCTGCGGACGTCCGGCGTACGCGGACGCGCGCAGGCCACGTCCGCCCGTCGCCAGAAACGGATCCCATGAGCGCGATCAGCATCGGCCAAGCCGTCGTCCTCGGAGCGATCGAGGGGGTGACGGAGTTCCTGCCGGTCTCCTCCACCGGCCATCTCAAGATCGCCGAAGGGCTGATGGGGATCCCCGTCGACGACAAGGCCGTGGTCGGCTTCTCCGCCGTCATCCAGGTCGGTGCCATCGCCGCGGCGCTCGTCTACTTCGGCAAGGACATCGCGCGCATCCTGGGCGCGTGGTTCCGCGGCCTGCGCGACCGCGAGGAGCGCTACCACCACGACTACAAGTTCGCCTGGTGGGTCATCTTCGCCACCATCCCGATCGTCGTCGTCGGGCTGGCCGCCAAGCCCCTGATCGAGGGCCCGCTCGCCTCGCTGTGGGTGGTGGCCGGCTCGCTGATCGCCGGCAGCGGGGTGATGTGGGCGGCGGACCAGATGGGCCGCCACAAGCGGGGGGAGGACGACACCTCCCTCAGGGACGCGATGTGGGTCGGCTGCTCACAGATCCTCGCCCTGCTCTTCCCCGGCTTCTCCCGCTCCGGCGCCACCATGTCCACCGCCCTCATCCTCGACCTGGAGCGCGTCGCGGCCACCCGCCTCTCCTTCTTCCTCGGCATCCCGGCCCTCACCGGAGCGGGGATCTACGAGCTCAAGGACGCCCTCGGCAGCGGCGCGGCCGTCGTCCCGCTGGCCCTCGGCACCCTCGTCTCCTTCCTCGTCGCCTACGCCTCGATCGCCTGGCTGCTGAAGTTCGTGGCCAAGCACTCCTTCAACTCCTTCGTGCTCTACCGGATCCTCGTCGGCGTGCTGCTGTTCGGCCTGCTGGGCATGGGCGTACTGAACTGACGGCCGCCGGGGCCGCCGCGCCGGGGTGCGGCGCTGCTGGTGGTATGGGTGCATCAGAAGTGCACCCGCCCGAGGCGGGGCACAGCGCCCTGGAGGTGGCCTTGTCGAACGGGGACGGCTCGGATGCGGGTCGGGACGCCGATGACGCACGCGTGCGGGCCCGGCTGCGGGTGACGGAGGAAGCGGCCGAGCGCATCGGCACCACCCTCGACGAGCAGACGACCTGCGCCGAGCTGTCCCGCTTCCTGTGCCAGCACCTGTGTGACGCCGCCGCCGTGGAGCTCTTCCCCGACACCGCCGAGGGAGGCCCGCCCGCACGGCCGCCGGCGCTCCGCCGGGTGGCCTCGGCGGGCCTGGTGAAGGTGCTCGAAGCCCGGTTCCCGGACGACGCGGACGGCGAGGGGGCGCCCACGCTGCGGGCACTGGACGAGGGAGCCCCGGTCACCGCCGCCGCGGTCCTCAAAGGAGGCATGTCCGCCGAGGCCGTGGCGGTGCCGCTGCTCGCGGGCGGCCGCCGCTTGGGCGTGCTGCTCGCCCTGCGCGCGGGAGGCACCTTCACCGATCACGAGACCGCCGCCGTGCACCACGCGGCGCGCCTGGCGGCCGTCCATCTCGCCCACGCCCGCCGGTACGCCTCGGTGCAGCGCACCGCGATGGACCTGCAGCGGGCACTGCTGGCCGAACCGGGCCGGCCGCACCCCAACCTGGAGCTGGCCACCCGCTACCTGCCCTCCGGCACCAGCGCCCTGGTCGGCGGCGACTGGTTCGAAACGGTACGGCTCCACTACGGGCGCACCCTGCTCGTCATGGGCGACGTCATGGGGCACGGTCTCGATGCCGCCGTCGACATGAACGCCTACCGCTCCCACCTGCGCTATGTCGCCTCGACCGACCTGCCGCCGCACCGCGTGCTGCGCCAGCTCGACACCGCCGTGTCCGAGGACGAGTCCCGCCGTCCGGCGACCTGTCTGCTGGCCCGGGTCGATCCGGCGCGCGGTATCGCCGGCTTCTCCAGCGCCGGCCATCTGCCCCCGGTGGTCTTCCGCGGCGACGGCAGCGCCGACCTGGTGCGCGTTCCCGTGGGCCCGCCCCTGGGCACGGGGGTGGGCGGCTACGAACTGATCACCCGCACCATCACCCCGCACGACACCCTGCTGATGTTCACCGACGGCCTCGTCGAGCGCCGCGGTGAGGACATCGACGACTCCATGGCCCGGCTGGCCCGGCTGCGGCTGCCCGCCGGGGCCGGCATGGAGGACGCACTCGACGAGGTCCTGCTCCGCCTCGACGGACTGCACGCCGAGGACGATGTCGCCGTCCTCGCCGCGCGACTGCGCCACCACCCCGGGCCGGGGCCGGCTCCGTCCCCGGCCCGGGGCACCTCTGACTCAGGCGCCCGGCGGCACGTGTGACGGGCGGCCCCGCCCCCGGGTGACGCGGTAACCCGCGATGCCCGCCAGCGCGGCGAGCGCCCCGCCCGCCGCCGTCCAGATCCAGCGGTCGGACCACCGGCCGGAGGACCAGCCGCCGTCCGGCTCGTGCAGCGCCGCGGGCCGCGGGGACGGCGTCCCCGCCTCCGCCTCCGGCGTCGCGGCCCCGGCGCCCGGCACCAGCGGAGCGGCGAGCGCTCCGTCCACCGCATGGGCGCCGCCCTGGTCCGCCACCGACGCCTCGACCTCGGCGTGGACCGGCAGCCCCAGGTCCTCCTGCGGCAGATCGACGACGGTCAGGCGTACGTAATAGCTGCCCGGCAGCGGATCGTTGGCCCAGGGCTCAGCCCAGGAGCGCACCGTGCGCAGCGTGCAGGACAGCTCGACGGACCCGGCCTCCTTGGCCGCCGTCCTGGTCTGGGCGCCGTACACGCACGCCTGCCGGCGGCGCAGCCCGTCGTACACATCGAGCCGCCAGGTGGCCGCGCCGTGCCGGGCGGCGGCCGCCGGCAGCGTCACCTTGGCCTTGACCGTGGCCCGCTGCTGAGCGTCCACGGGGAGCACCCAGTAGAGGTAGTCGCCGGTGGAGGCGTCCGCCGTGGCCGGCTGGTCCGGCTTGACGGCGGTCGCCGTACGGAAGGAGGTGCCGGCCTCGGTCGGACCGGCCGTCTCCGTGCCCTCGCTCGTGCTCGGACTCGGGGTGGCGCTGTCGGCGGCCGCGGTTCCCGCGAGGCCGAAGAGGCCGGCGCCCGCCAGCATCGCGCTCGTCAGTAGGCGTACGGTGCGCATCAGTTGGTCCTCCAGACGGTCACGCGCCAACGGGAGATCCAGCCCCACAGCAGCCCGGCCACCAGACCGGCGAGGGCCAGTGCGACCAGCAGCCACCAGCCGTGGCCCAGGCCGAAGGAGGCCGCGTCGGAGCCGTCGTCGGGTCCGTCCACCAGGTCGATGGTCAGCTCGACCGGCATGCCGGGGTCGGTCTTCACCGATGCGGGCGCCGAGAAGGAGTTGCTGACCTGCAGACAGACCGTCTCCGCCGGCGGCTCTCCGTCGCCGTCGTGGTCGGTGACCGCCCCCTTGGGATAGCGCAGCCCGGTGGAGATCACATCCGTACGGCCGTCACCGGCCTCCGCACCGCGGACGATCTCCCGGCCGTGCACGGTCGAGGCCCGCAGCAGGACCCCGTAGTCGTTGTTGACGGCGCGGTCGGCGGCGACGCTCACAGAAGCGCGCAGCTCCTGGCCGGGCCGGACGTCGACGCGGTACCAGCGGTGCTCGGCGAACTTCTCCCGGTCGCTGTAGAGACCGGCCTTGAGCTTCGGCGCGGTCGCGCACTGCCGGGCGCCCTCGGCCGGCACCGGAGTGACCACGGGATCGGCGGCCCGGTCCACCAACTGGCGTACCCGGTCGCGGAGTTCCTTGGTGTGCTGCACGGAGGTGTAGGTGCCGCCGGTGGCCTCGGCGATGCAGCTCAGCTGCTGACGGGTCTTGGCGTCCGGCAGCAGACCGAGGGTGTCGACGGTGAGGTGAATGCCCTCGGCGGCGATGTCACGGGCCACCTGGCAGGGGTCGAGCGGGGCGCAGGTGTCTTCGCCGTCGGTGATGAGCACGATCCGGCGGGTCCCCTCACCGCCCTTGAGGTCCTTGGCCGAGCCCAGCAGCGCCGGGCCGATGGGCGTCCAGCCGGTGGGGGTGAGGGTCGCCACCGCGGTCTTCGCCTCGGTCCGGTCCAGCGGGCCGACCGGGTAGAGCTGCCGGGTGTCCTTGCAGCCGACCTTGCGGTCCTCGCCGCGGTAGTTGGCACCCAGCGTCCGTATGCCGAGCTGTACGTCCTCCGGCACCGCGTCCAGCACCTCGTTGAACGCCTGCTTCGCCGCGGCCATCCGGCTCTGTCCGTCGATGTCGCGGGCCCGCATCGAGCCGCTGACATCGAGCGTCAACTCGACTTTGGGGGCCGGTTTCGCGTCCGGTTCACCGGCGCCGGCGGGTGTGGGCAGAAGGGCGACGGCCATCGCGGCGAGCAGCCCGCACACCCCGGCCGCCAGCCGTTTTCTTGTGATCATCGCTGGATCGTATGGAGAAATCCGGCTCGCTCCAAAACGGGCCGGGGACGCGCCCCCGGGCCACCGCTCGGGGGCGCAGGGCGAGTTCGGGCACGGCGCCGTCAGGGCGAGGCGGCGGCCATCCGCCGTACCGCCTCGGTGAGCAGCTCCGGAGAGGTCGCCAGATTGAGCCGGGCGTGGCCGGCGCCGCCGGTACCGAAGGCCGGACCGGGCAGCAGGGCCACTCTGCCGCGCTCCAGGAAGACCGCGGCGGGGTCGTCGCCGAGGCCGAGCCGGCGGCAGTCGAGCCAGGCGAGACAGGTCCCGGCGGCGGGGCGGTAGCGGACCGCGGGCAGCTGCTCGGCCAACAGCTCGGCGAGCAGCCGGCGGTTGTCGTCGAGGCCGGCGCGCAGCGCGTCGAGCCAGTCGCCGCCGTCCCGCAGCGCGGCGGTGTGGGCGATGACGCCGAGGTGGCTCGGGCCGTGACTGGCCTCTTCGGGGACGCGCGCCAGATCGCCGGCAGCGGCGGGCCCGGCGACGGCGAGCGCGGCCTTGAGACCGGCCAGGTTCCAGGCTTTGGAAGCCGACATCAGCGAGAACCCGTTCTCCGCCCCGGGGACGCTCAGGTACGGGACGAACGCGGTGTCCAGCGCCACCACGGGCGCATGGATCTCGTCGGCCACGACCCGTACGCCGTACCTGTCCGCCAGCGCGGCGACGGCGGCCAGCTCCTCGGCGCTGTGCACGGTGCCGGTCGGGTTGTGCGGGCTGCACAGCAGATACGCGGCCCGTGCCCCGCCCGTGACGGCATGCCGGAACGTGTCCTCCAGTACGGCGAGGTCGATCCGTAGATCCGCGGCCAGCGGTGCCTCCACGATGCGCCGGTCCATGTGCGGCACGAACTGGTAGAACGGCGGATAGGCGGGGCAGTTGACGATCACCGGGTCTCCCGGGCGGGTGAGCACCTTGAGGACCTCGACGATGCCCAGCATCACATCGGGCACGAACGCCGTCCGCTCCACGGCGAGCCCGTCCCAGCCCCACCGCCGGCGTGCGAAGCCGGCCAGCGCCTCCGCGTACCCCGTGCCCTCCGGGTAGCCGGTGTCGCCGATGCCGACCGCGTCGGTGATCGCCCGCGCGACCGGTTCGGCGAGCGGCACATCCATCTCCGCCACCCACAGGGGCAACACATCGGCGGGGTAGGCGCGCCACTTCGTGCTCGTACGCCGCCGCAGCTCGTCCAGTGAGAGCCGGCGCAGCGGATTGGTGTGGTCAACGTCGTCGGGCGGTCTCGGCGGTATGCGCTCCATGAAGCCAAAATAGGCGCGCCGCACGCCGCGCTGCAGCCCTTGTGCGGCAGTTGGTTGCCCTGTCTACAACGGCTTCCTTGGGTAGCGTGGAAAGCAGAGAAGAGGTACGAGCACAGATATGAGCATGGCTCGCTGAGATGGGAGCGGAAGCCATGGGAAAGCAGATCACGCTCGAAAGATTCAGGACCTACCGGGCGGTCGCCGACACGGAGCGGGCCGAATCCCTCGCCCATACGACGTCACCGTTCACCATCGAGGTGCGCTTCCTCGGCGGTCTCACGACCAGCCAGCAGGGCGCGTTCGCCGCGGCGGCGGAACGCTGGACCGGCGTCATCGTGGGTGACCTGGAGACCGCGGAGGTCGGAAACGACGTCATCGACGACCTGCTGATCGAGGCGGAGGGCGTGCCGATCGACGATGCCTTCGGCATCCTCGGGATGGCCGGCCCCACCGATATCCGGGGGGAGGACGCGGCCGCGGGGGCCGGACTCCCCGCCAAGGGCATCATGCGGTTCGACACCGCGGACCTGGACCGTATGGAAGAGGACGGCACACTCGGCGACGTCATCACCCACGAGATGGGCCATGTACTGGGGATAGGCTCCATCTGGAGCGAATTCGGTCTTCTGAAGGGCTTCCCCGGACGCAATCCCACATTTGTCGGTCCCGGTGCCATGCAGGAGTTCGGCACACTGGTCGGATCGGGGGATTCCGAACCGGTACCGGTCGCGAATATCGGCGGTGAGGGAAGCGCGGGCAGCCATTGGCGCGAGGCGGTGTTCGGCAAGGAGCTGATGTCGCCCCAGATCGGCGACGCCGGCAACCCCATAAGCCGGTTGACGGTGGCGAGCCTCGGGGACATGGGGTACCAGGTCGACATCGACGCCGCGGAGCCCTATGAACTCCCGGACTTCCTCATGGCGGCGAGGTCGGGCAACGGCGCGCCGCGCACCGGGCGGGAGCGGGGCATGGTCATGCCGACCCTGCCGACCCGGGTGCGTCCCGGAAGGCCGCATCGCCGGACGAGCCCGTAGCGGACGCCGCTGTGCTGTCGGTACGAGCCCTTGCGGACGCCGCTGTTCGTGCAGGGCCGTAGCCGACGCGGATCAGGTGGCCGTGAGGACCAGCGCGGCCTGGTCGTCGGGTGGGGAATCGCCCGCGAACGCGGCGACCGCGGTATTGATGGTCTCGATGAGCGCCGCGGCCTTGGGGGAGGGGTCGCGCAGCGCGCTGAGGGCGTTCGACAGGCGGTGTTCGTCGAAGAGTTCGCCGTCGGCGGACCGGGCCTCGGTGATGCCGTCGGTGACCAGCACCAGGCTGTCGCCCGGATACAGCTCGACCCGGCAGGGAGCCCCGTCGAAGTCGGGGGCGATGCCCAGGAGCAGACCCGGCTCGGTGAGTTCCTCGACCGTGCCGTCGGCGCGGCGTACCAGCGGGGGCACATGGCCGGCGCGCAGCAGATCCAGCGTCAGATGGGAGGCCGAGTGGCGTAGTTCACCGTAGACGAGCGAGACGAAGGTGTCCTCGGTGGTGCTTTCGGCCAGCGCGTCGTTGATGGCGGCGACCACCGCCGCCGGGTCGGTGAGCAGCCGGGCGGCGGCGCGCGCGGTGTGGCGGACCATGCCGGTGGTGGTGGCCGCCGGTGCGCCGCGCCCGCAGACGTCGCCGATCATCAGCGCCCAGCGGTCGTCGGGCAGCGGGAAGACGTCATAGAAGTCGCCGCCCACGTCGAGCCCCTCGCCGGCTGGGTGGTAGGACGCGGCCAGGCAGGCGCCGGGTATGTCGGGCAGCTCCGGCGGCAGCAGACCGGCCTGCAGATCGCGGGCGAGGCGGACGCGGTCGGTGAACTGGTGGGCGTTGTCGGCGCTGGAGGCCGCGCGGCGGGCGAGCTCCTCGGCGAGGGCGATGACATGGCCGTCCAGGGGCTGCTCGGTGGCCAGGAGGGTCAGTACGCCGAAGGTACGGCCGCGGGTGGTCAGCGGCACGCAGACGTACCGGGTGACGTCGGACTCCGTGGTGGCGGCGCCCGCGTGGGGGTGGCCGGTCTCCGTCGTGCCCGAGGCGAGGACACGAGCGACCGCGTGGTCCATCTCGTCGCGCATACCGGGGGAGGAGAGGAGCTCTTCGGCGGCCCGGCTGGCGGCTGCCACGGCGATCTGCCGGGTCCCGCCGTCCTCGCGGACGTGGACGGTGCACAGCGGTGCCAGGGCGGGCACGGTCAGCCGGGCCATGCACTGCAGGCAGTCGAAGTAGTGCGGCTCGCGGGTGATCGCGGTGCTGGCGTCGAGCACGAAGGCGAGGTCCTCCCGAGCGGCCTTCTCCCGCTCCTGGGCGGCCTGTCCGGCCTCCATGGCGCGGTGGCGTTCGATGGCCAGCGCGGTGAGCCGGGCGAACGCGGCGCTGAGCGCCACGTCCTTCTCCTCGGGGGCCTTGGGCGTGCGGTGGTACATCGCGAAGGTGCCCAGCAGCTCGTCGTCCGAGCCCAGGATCGGGGTGGACCAGCACGCCGCGACCCCGGCCCGGCGGGCCAGGTCCTGAAAGCCCTCCCACCGGGGATCATGGGCGATGTCGGTGACGATCACCGGGGCGCGCAGATAGGCGGAGGTGCCGCACGAGCCCACGTTCGGACCGGTGGCCACCCCGTCGATCGCCTCGTTGTAGAAGTCGGGGAGGCTGGGTCCGGTGCCGTGCCGCAGATGCCGGCCGTCGGGGTCGGCGAGCAGCACCGAGACGATCAGTTCCGGGGAGAGCTCCTCGATCGCGCGGGCCATGCCGGTCAGGATGTCGCCGAGCGGGGCGTCGCGGGCGATCTGCTCCAGCAGGACGCGCTGCTCGGCGGCGAGCAGCTGGGCGTGGTGGTGGGCGGTGGTCTCCACCGCGATGACGATCACCCCGTCGACCTGGCCGACCGCGTCCCGCCGGGCCTCGTAGGTGAAGTCGAAGAACCCCTCGCGCTCCGCCCCCGGCACGCCCAGCACCAGCCGCCCGCCCCGCGCACGGTACGCCGTGCCGGTGCGGTACACGGCATCGAGGCGGTCGAGGACGCCCTGCGGCCCCAGTTCCGGGAACAGCTCACCGACCGGCGTGCCGGTCTCCCGGCGCGCACCGCCGAACACCTCGAAGAACGCCGGATTCGCCGCCTCCAGCACATGCCGCGGACCGCCCAGCGCAGCGAAGATCACCGGGGCCTGACCGAACAGGTCCTCGTACTCCTCGTGGCGCGCGTACGCGGTGGTGGACCGCGTGGTGACCGCGTCGAGGCGATCCGACGGTATGGACATGGCAGGCCGCCTTCTCTCGCACTCGCTGACCCGGCCGCCGAGCCTTCTCTTCACTCTGACACACGGCGCTGCGGATGCGAACGAGCAGGCCAGACGTCTGATCCGCCAGGTGCGCCCGCGTGTCGGGGACATCTGAACGGCATGCGGGGGAACGCCGCGGCCACGGTGTCCGGATTTCCTACCCTGACCTGGCCGTCTCGTCGATGGCTGGATGTCGCGGTACGACAGGAGTGCACGATGGCCACCTCCGCCCCCGCGGGCTCTTCTCCCCTGGCCGCAGTACGCCATCGCTTTCGCGCATGGATGCTGGAAGGCCTGACCGACATGGCCAAGCGCCACCCGGGACCGCACGCCGGCCCGCAGAGCGCCCACAAGGGGCAGCGGTGGTGGCGGGTGATGTGCCTGACGGGTGTGGACTACTTCTCCACCCTCGGCTACCAGCCGGGCATCGCCGCTCTGGCCGCCGGGGCGCTGTCTCCGGTCGCCACGCTCGTGCTCGTCGCCGTGACGCTCGCCGGGGCGTTGCCGGTCTACCGCAGAGTGGCGAAGGAGAGCCCGCACGGCCAGGGCTCGATCGCGATGCTGGAGCGGCTGCTGTCCTTCTGGAAGGGCAAGCTGTTCGTGCTGACCCTGCTGGGCTTCGCCGCGACCGACTTCCTGATCACGATCACCCTGTCGGCGGCCGACGCCGCCACCCACCTCGTGGAGAACCCGCACGCCAGCAGCGCTCTGGAGCACCAGCAACTGGTCATCACCCTTGTGCTGGTCGCCCTGTTGGGTGCGGTCTTCCTCAAGGGGTTCCTGGAGGCGATCGGGGTGGCGGTCGTCCTCGTGGGCCTCTATCTGGGGCTCAACGCGGTCGTGGTCGTCGCCGGTCTGTGGCATCTGGCCACCGAGACGCATGTCGTCGCCGACTGGTCGCAGACGCTGACCGCCGAGCACGGCAATGCCCTGGCGATGGTCGGCGTGGCTCTGCTGGTCTTCCCGAAGCTGGCGCTGGGCCTGTCCGGCTTCGAGACCGGTGTGGCGGTGATGCCGCACATCGAGGGGGACCCCGGCGACACCGAGGAGCGCCCCGTGGGGCGGATCCGGGGCGCGAAGAAGCTGCTCACCACCGCCGCCGTGATCATGAGCGTCTTCCTCATCATCACCAGCTTCATCACGACCCTGCTCATCCCCGCCGACGCGTTCGAGCCCGGTGGCGCGGCCAACGGGCGCGCGCTGGCCTACCTGGCCCATGAGTACCTGGGCTCCGCCTTCGGCACCGTCTACGACGTCTCCACCATCGCCATCCTGTGGTTCGCCGGCGCCTCGGCCATGGCGGGTCTGCTGAATCTGATGCCGCAGTACCTGCCGCGCTACGGCATGGCGCCCCACTGGGCGCGCGCCGTCCGCCCGATGGTGCTGGTCTTCACCCTCGTCGCCTTCCTGGTGACCTGGATCTTCGACGCGGATGTGGATGCCCAGGGCGGCGCGTACGCCACCGGTGTCCTGGTGCTGATCTGCTCCGCCGCGATCGCGGTGACCATCGCCGCGCGCCGGGCCCGCGAGCGCGGCTGGACGATCGGCTTCGCGGTCATCTCCGTGGTCTTCCTCTACACCACCGTGGCCAACATCATCGAGCGGCCCGACGGTGTGAAGATCGGCGCCTGTTTCATCGCCGGCATCATCCTGCTGTCCTTCCTCTCCCGCTTCGCGAGGGCCTTCGAGCTCCGTGTGACCAGCGTCGTCCTCGACGAGATGGCCGAGCGCTTCATCCGCGATATCGCCCACCGCAAGATCCGGCTCATCGCCAACGAACCCGACGCGCGCGACCTGGCCGAATACCGCGACAAGCTCCAGCAGATCCGCACCGACAACGATCTGCCGGCCGACGACGACTTCGTCTTCGTCGAGGTCACCCTCGGCGACCCCTCCGAATTCGAGAGCGAACTGCGGGTACGCGGTGAAGTGCTGCACGGCCGCTACCGTGTGCTCTGCCTGGAGAGCTCCACCATCTCCAACGCCCTGGCGGCGCTGCTCCTGCACGTCCGTGACGAAACGGGGCAGCGGCCGCACATCTACTTCGAGTGGACCGAAGGCAACCCCTTCACCCAGCTTCTGCGGTTCTTCCTCTTCGGCCAGGGCGAGGTCGCGCCCGTCACCCGCGAAGTCCTGCGCGAGGCCGAGCCCGACCGGGAGCGCCGCCCACGCGTCCACGTCGGCTGAGCCCGCGCCGACAGCGGTCCCGGTCACCGGATCACCGGGTGAACGGCTGGACCGACTGGGCGTGCCGGAAGACATTGCGCGGATCCCAGAACTCCTTGACCTCCTGCAGCCGCTGGTAGTTGCTGCCGTAGTAGAGACGGTGCGCGGGCTGGCCGGAGGTGTTCCATTCGGGGTCGTCGAGGTCGGTGTCGGGGTAGTTGATGTAGCAGCCGTCCGTCACCGGTGCAGGCTCTCCGCAGGCCGGGGGCTCGGCCGGCGCCAGGACCGGCACACCGCCGGTCTCCTTGTAGACATCGCGGTAGAACTCGCGGATCCAGCGCAGGTGCGGTGCGGCGATCGAGGGGTCGATCTCCGCGTCCTGATGGTCGGCGACACCGTCCAGATTGGCGTCCCGCTGCCAGCTCCAGTACGTCTGGTACTGCAGCTTCAGCACGGAACTGCGCTGGTAGACCGCGGTGTCCCCGCTCTCCGGGAGGTTCATCGCGCCACCGTAGGAGTCGACCTGGAGCAGCGCCTGCGGATTCTTGTAGTCGTTGCGCGTCAGTGCGGTGTAGATGGCGGTGAGCTGCTCCTCGGTGAAACCCCGTGTCATATACGCCGACTTGTACTTGCCGCACTGGTTGTCACCGGAGCCGTTGAGGGTCTGGGTGGCCGTGAGCCAGGGCAGCCGGGTCGGTACATGGAGCCCGCCCATGGGGGCGTGCTCGCCCATCCGGCGGTCCAGCGGGGTGGGGTCGATGCCCAGGTCCTTGGTGACCCAGCCGAGGAAGGCGTTCAGCCGTGCGACGCTGTCCGGCCGGGTGGCGTCGAGCTGGGTGATCAGACCGATCTTGCCGTTGGAGTGATGGGTCAGCTTCAGCAGCGTGAACATGTCGGTGAAGTCGCCGCGGAGGGACTCCGGCAGCTGCCGGGTGTTCTCGTACTCGAAGAACAGGCCGTAGTTGCGCACCAGCGACTTGAAGCGCTCCGGCTTGTCCTTGAGCTGCTCCCACGGCCAGGCGATGGCGTGCAGCAGGACCTCGCCGGGCGGCTTGGGCAGCCCCTTGAACCAGTAGCGGGTGACCACCCCGAAGTTGCCGCCGCCCCCGCCGGTGTGTGCCCACCACAGATTCCGCAGCTGCTCGTCGGGGGAGTCGCGGCGGGCGATCACGACCTCCGCGTGCTGGCCGTCGCGGACGACGACTACCTCCACCGCGTAGAGGTAGTCCACCGTCAGACCGTGCTGCCGGGACAGGAGTCCGTATCCGCCGCCCGACACATGGCCGCCGGCGGCGACGGAGTAACACGACCCGCCGGGGAGGGCCACGCCGAACGGTGCGTAGAGGTGGGTGGCGACATGCCAGTTGTTCGCGCCGGCCTCGACGCAGTACGCGCCCATGTCCTGGTCGAGATAGGCCCGGTCCATCTGGCCGAGGTCCAGGATCACGCCGACGTCGTCGCCGCACACGAAGTTCTCGTAACAGTGGCCGCCCGAGCGGACCGTGATGCGCCGGTCGAGACTCTCGTCGGAACGGTGGCTCGCCAGATACTTGTTGAGCGCGGCGACGGCCTCGTCGGCCGAGCTGATCACCGACACATAGTCAGGTGTCGCGATGAAGCGCTGGTTGAAGCCTCTGCGCAGGGCTTCGTAGCGGGCATCTCCGGGGCCTACCTCCGTGCCGCATTCGGTTCCGGTCTTGGTCTGGTACGTGGACATGGGCTCTCCCTACGACGGGGCGGTGGCGCCGTTTCGGCGGCCATCGCATGACAGCGCTGCGTAATCAACGACTACTATCCGTGACCGTCATGGGGTTGGGAATGCCCGGAAGGTGTACCTCCGAATGCACTGGGTTGACGATTCCGCTCATATGCGGCGGGGGTGCGGGACGGCCTCAGTCATCCGCCCCGCACCCCGCTCGCCAACAGCCGCGGTCCCTCAACCGCAGCGGCCGAACCGGGCCCCTCAGCCTCGGTCGTGTGCCTGGCGCGTGTGAACGGTGCCAAGGCCGCACCCCCGACTCTGGCAGTGGAGCCGAGCGCCATCAAGGAGGGAAGGATGCCAAGTTCAGCGCATCTTCCCGCGCTCGTCTGCCAACTCTGCGAAGTCCTATGTCCCCTGCGCGATCCGCCGCATAGGCTGGCGCCGTACTGCGCTGCGCCACCCCGCACCGTGTCGTACACGCCGAATCGAGCCGATTCGAGCCATAGCGAAGGGACGCGTCCGGATCCGTGAGCAAGACATACGCGGGAGCGCGGCTGCGCCGGCTGCGCGAGGAACGACGGCTCAGCCAGGCCGAACTGGCGCGGATGCTCGCGATCTCGCCCAGCTACCTCAACCAGATGGAGCACGACTCACGGCCGCTGACCGTGCCGGTGCTGCTGCGCCTCACCGAGGCCTTCGGGGTGGACCCGGGCTTCTTCTCGGAGCGGGACACCAGCCGGCTCGTGGCCGATCTGCGCGAGGCGCTCGCGGACGAGGTCGCCGGGGCCCGGGTGTCACCCGCCGACCTCTCGGAACTGGCCTCCCGGCTGCCGGCCGTGGCCGGCGTCCTGCTCGACCTCGGGCGGCGCAACCAGACGCTGGCCGAACGACTGGCCGAGGCGACCGACGGCCGTGACCACGGCAACCCGGCGCAGCCGCGCTCGCCGCACGAGGAGATCCGGGAGTTCTTCTACCGCCGCCGGAACTACCTGCACGATCCGGACCTCGCGGCCGAGTCCCTGGCCGGCGACATCGGCATCCGCCCCGGCGAGGTGCTGGGGGCGCTCTCCGCCCGGCTCACCGAACGGCACGGCGTCCGTCTCGCGGCCGACACCGGCCGCCGGCTGCACCACTACGACGCGACCGCACGGGTACTCCACCTGTCCCGGCGCCTGCGACCGGGCCAGCAGGCCTTCCGGATGGCAACGCAGCTCGCCCTGCTGGAGTTCGCCGAGGAGCTGTCCGCGCTCGCCTCGGAGGACTATGCGGAAGGCTCCCCCACCTGGGCGCTCGCCCGGATCGGCATCGCCAACTACGTCGCCGCCGCGCTGATCCTCCCGTACCGCGCCTTCCACACCGCGGCCGAGGAGGAGCGCTACGACCTGGAGCGCCTCACCGACCGCTTCGGCCTCGGACACGAGACGGTCTGCCACCGCCTGAGCACCCTCCAGCGGCCGCGGCTGCGCGGAGTGCCGTTCTCCTTCGTACGCGTCGACCGCGCGGGCAACATGTCCAAGCGCCAGTCCGCCACCGGCTTCCACTTCTCCCGCGCGGGCGGCACCTGCCCCCTGTGGAACGTCTACGAGGCGTTCGCCGCGCCCGGCCGCATCCAGGTGCAGATCGCCGCGATGCCGGACGGGCAGCGCTACCTGTGGACGGCCCGTACCGTCACCCGGCACCGGGGCGGCTGGGGCGAACCGGCCAAGACCTTCGCGATCGGCCTCGGCTGCGAGATCCGGCACGCCTCCCGGCTGGTCTACTCCGACGGGCTGGACCTGGACAACGCCTCCGCCGCCACCCCCATCGGCATGGGCTGCCGCATCTGCGAGCGCCTGGACTGTCCGCAGCGCGCGGTACCGCCCCTCGGGCAGCCACTCGCCATCGACGAGAACAGCAGCACGTTCGTGCCCTACCCCGTCCGCGACGGCACAGAGCCCTGACCGGCCGCCGCCGTACGGCTCTAACCTGGAGGAATGGGCAGTGACATGGTCACGGTGTTCCTCTGCGGGGACGTGATGCTCGGCCGCGGCGTCGACCAGATCCTTCCCTACCCGGGCGACCCCGCGCTGCGGGAGGGGTACGTCCGCGACGCCGGTGCCTATGTCGAGCTGGCCGAGGCGGCGAACGGCCCCATTCCCCGCCCGGTCGACTTCTCCTGGCCCTGGGGCGAGGCGCTGCGGGTGCTCGACGAGGCGGCGCCCGCCGCGCGGATCGTCAATCTGGAGACCAGCGTCACGCGCAGCGACGCGTTCGCGCCCGGCAAGGCGGTCCACTACCGGATGAACCCCGCGAACCTCCCCTGTCTGACCGCCGCCCGCCCCGACGTCTGCGTCCTGGCCAACAACCACGTCCTGGACTTCGACCGCAGCGGACTGCAGGAGACGCTGGACACCCTGGCGGGGGCAGGGCTGCGGACGGCAGGGGCGGGTGTGGACGCCGACGCGGCACGGCGGCCGGCCGTCGTCCCCGTCGAGGGCGGCGGGCGCGTCCTGGTCTTCTCCTTCGGCATGCCCTCCAGCGGCATCCCACGGAGCTGGGCCGCGGACGAGGAGCGCAGCGGGGTCGCCTACGTCGCCGGGCCGTCCGAGGCCGCCGCGCACGAGTGGGCCGTCCGCGTCCAGCAGGCGAAGCGCCCTGGGGACATCGTGGTGGCCTCGATCCACTGGGGCCCCAACTGGAGCTATGGCGTCTCCCGCGCCGAGACCGCCTTCGCGCACACCCTCCTCGACGGCGGCGTGGACATCCTCCACGGGCACTCCGCACACCACCCCCGCGGCCTGGAGGTCTACCGGGGAAAGCTCATGATCCACGGGTGCGGCGACTTCATCGACGACTACGAGGGCATCACCGGCTACGAGCACTACCGGGACGACCTGCGGCTGCTGTTCCTCGTCTCGGTGGCGCCGGACACCGGCCTGCTGCACGACGTACGGATCACCCCGCTGCAGGCCTTCCAGATGCGGCTGCGGCACATCTCGTACGAGGATTCCCGCTGGCTGCAACGGCTCCTCGACCGGATCGCGGCCGGCTTCCAGCCGTGCGCCGCGGCCGAACCGGCGGGCGCCCTCACGCTCCGGCCGTCGTGAGGGCGCGGGAGACCCGCGGAGATCAGATGCGCAGCGTCAGCGGCGGATGCGTCCCGTTCAGAAAGTGATCGCCGATGTCGCGCAGCCGGTGCGTGGGGGAGCCCTGAGCCGTCAGGACGCGCGCATTGCGCCAGAACCTGTCGAAGCCGGCGCCGGGGGACGAGGAGTCGGCGCCTTCCGTGAGTTCCAGGATGCGGGTGGTGATGCGCATCGCGGACCGGCTGGTGACGGCCTCGGCCGCGGCGACGAGCACGGCGATGTCGGCGCGCTGCTCGACGCCGAGTTCGCGCCCCGCCAAAAGACCCCTCGCCAGGGCTTCCGTGGCCGGCTCCACGACCGCCGCGGCGGTGTGCGCGGCGGCCACCAGCTCTCCGTAGGCGAGCAGGAGGTACGGATCTCCATCGGGCCACCCGTCGTACGCGCCGCTGTCCGGACCGGAGGGCGGCCAGGTCCGCAGGGCGGCGCGGCTGACGTCCCGCGCCTCGGCCAGCGCTCCTTCGGCGATCCCCAGGCCGACGTGCACGAGGGCGAGGCGCAGCGCCAGCGGGGCGAGCGTGGCGAAGGGGGAGACGTCGTGCTCGTCGTGCGGAACGGCGCCGAGCACCTGGTCCGCGGGCACCGGGACGCCGTCGAAGCCGATGGTGCCCGCTCCGGTGAGCCGCTGCCCCAGGCGGTCGTGCGACGGGTCGGCGGTCACTCCGGGGTGGTCCGGATCCACGACGGCGATCAGCGACTCGCCGGACGCGGTACACACCGCGCCGACCACCAGCCGGTCGGCGACGGTGACCCCCGCGGCGAACGCCCGGGTGCCGTTGAGGAGATATCCGTCGTGCGTCGGCGTGAGCGTGAGCTCGGGGCCGGTCTCCGTCGCCGCCGCCGGCCCCGCCCCCGGAATGTCGGTGGCCCCGCCCCAGAGCCACTGCTCCTCGGCCGCCCGGCGTTCGAGGACGGCCGCCTGCTCCGCGGTGCCGAAGAAGCGGGCGCTCCACGACAGGACGTAGTGCCGGCCGAGGAGTTCGCCGACGGAGCTGTCCGCCGCGGCGATCTGACGGATGACCGCGCAGGCGGTGCGCCAGTCGGCGCCCCTGTGCGGCAGGCCGGGCGGTGTCAGCAGGGCCGTCAGGCCGGCTTCGCGCAGCCGGGCCAGCTCGTCGAAGGGAGGCTTGCCCGCGCGGTCGCGGACCATCGCGTCGACGGCGAGGTCATCCGCGACCTCCCGGGCTACCAGTGGCCACATCCCGTCGTCCGACGGGGCGTTGGCCGGTGGGGCGACGGGGCATGCTGTGGACTCCTTCGGCACGACGCCGTTCACCGTCCCCTCTCGGATCCAGCTTCCCTAGTTTTCCCACTGGATTGGTAGGGAATAAGGATGCTTCCGGACTCCGTTCCCAGCAAGGGCCGTTCAAGGGGTGGACAGCCCGGTCTTGAACTCCGGACGGGCGGGTGGGCCTGCTTCAGGGATTCGTCCAGGATGCGGGATCCTCCGCCAGCGCGGAGACCCGGCCGGGCAGTTCGGCGGAGGCGACATCGGCCAGGGACACCCCGTCCAGGATCTGCCGGACGTTGGCCCGCAGCGCGACCCACAGCGGCAGCAGCGACTCGGCCGGGCCCGTATAGGACAACTCCGGCGGCCGGACGCCGCGTACGGACACCAGTGGCCCGTCCACGACGCGGATGACGTCCGCGATGCTGATGGACTCCGCGGACTTGGCCAGCCGGTAGCCCCCGTTGCCGCCGCGCTGACTGAGCACCAGCCCGCCCCGGCGCATGTCGTTCAGGATGCCTTCGAGGAACTTGTGCGGAATGTCCTGTGCTTCGGCGATCGCCTCCGCCTTGAGCGGCTCGGCGCCCCGGGCGTCAGCGAGTTGCAGTGCGGCACGCACCGCATAGTCCGCTCTGGCTGAAATCCGCATGCCGGCATTATTCCGCAGCGGCGGATCCCCCGCCGACGGCGCGGTCGCGGATCCCGCCCCGGCTTACGCCCCAGCAGGCGCGGTACCAGGGCCGACGGCCGCCCGCGCCCTGGCGACGCGCCCCGGTCATGGTGGCTGCCGCCCCCTTGACGCGGCTCGCGCGGCGGCTCGACACTCAAGGGCGGGAACCCTAGCGAACGGGTGGGAATCATGAGGCGTGCAGGACCGGCCGACGACCGCGCGGTCCGCGCGTTCCGGCCGCGCCCCCTGCTGACCTCGCGCCGGCACATCGACCTCCTGCGCGTCTGCAGCGCGGCGAGTCCCCTTCGCTGAGCGACGGCCGCCGCCGCGCCGTACTCCGCCCGCGCCGCATCCCGCGCCGCATCCCCGCGCAGCCGTGCCCACGGCGCTCCCCGCGTCGCCCGCCGCACCTCCTCCCGAGCTTCCCGCCGAACATCCTCCTGATCTTCCGCTTTGACCCTCCGCCGGTCCGCACGCCCGTACCCGGCGTACGCCCGCGCACCGCCCCCGGATCCCAGGGAGTCCTATGTCCGCCGCATCCGCCGCATCCGCCGCATCCGCCACATCCGCCGCATCCGCCGCCTCCCAGACCGCCGCGCCGTCCCTCCGCGGCAGGATCGGCTGCGACGCGCGCAGCGGCCACTACGCCGTGCCGCACCGCTATCGCCTGCACCTGACACTGTCCTGTCCGCACTGTCTGGGCATCGCCATCACCCACAGCCTGCTGGACCTCGGCGAGACCCTCCCGGTGACGCTGCTGCCCGCCGTCCCCGACGCGCCGGACGGCGGATACGCCGCGCTGCGCCCGCTGTACGAGGCCAGTGCGCACCAGTACGCCGGACCGGCCGCAGCGCCGGTACTCAGCGACGGCTGGACGGGGCGGATCGTCAGCACGCACACCCCCGACATCCTGCGGGACCTGGCCGAGCGGTTCGGGGGCCGGGGGCCGGTGCTGTTTCCGCGCGATGCCCGCGACGGCATCGAGGCGGTCGGCCGGCTCTGCGAGCAGGGCATCAACGAGGCCGCACAGCGCGCCGGCCGGTTCGGCATCGGCAGCCCGGCCTACGGGGCCGCGCTGGAGACCCTGCTGCGGGCGCTGGACTCCCTGGACCGGCTGCTGGCGGACCGGGACCATGTGCTGGGCGGTGAACTCACCGCCGCGGACGTCCAGTTGTGGGTGACGCTGGTGCAGCTCGACACCGTGCACCGCTGGCATCTGGACGCCGCGGCGGTACACCGGATCGCCGGTCACCGGCGGCTGTGGTCGTATGCGCGCCGGCTGGCGGCGCTGCCCGCCTTCGGCTCCCACCTCGACCTGGACGGGATCGCGCGCCGGCACCATGCGCGCTGCCAGGGCCGGGAGGCCGCCGGTGCGGCGGTGCAGATCCTGGACTGGTCGGCGCACACGCCCGGGCGGATCACCTCCTGCCCGAACTGACCGGGGGCGGTCGGCGCGCCATCCGGCAGCCGGTGCGCATCGGGTTTCTCCGGTGCGCACCGGACCACCGGCGATGAGTCAGGGCTCCGCCTGCGGCAATGGCAAGATTTCCGCCGTCCAATAGAATTACGCCATGCCGTCGCCGAAACCGCCGAAGCCGCGGAAGTCATCCGAGCAGTCGAAGCAGTCGAAGCCGGTCCACCGCGTCGTCGTGCTGGCCCTCGACGGTGTGTACCCCTTCGAGCTGGGCATACCGAAACGGGTCTTCGGCGAGGCGCGGCACCTGTACGAGGTCGTGACATGCAGCGCCGACGGACTCCCGGTGCGGACCAGCGCGGACTTCGCGATCACCCTCGACCACGGCCCCGAGGCTCTGGAGAGCGCCGACACGGTCGTCATCCCGCCCTATGACCACAGTCCGCTCACCGACCGCCTGACGCCGCCCATGGCCGCCGCCCTCGCCCGTATCCGCCCCGGCACCCGGCTGGTGTCGATCTGTACGGGCGCGTTCCTGTTCGGGGCGGCCGGTCTGCTCGACGGGCGCGCCGCCACCACGCACTGGGCCCTCGCGGACACCTTCCGCCGGCTGTTCCCGCAGGTCACGCTCGACCCCGATGTGCTGTTCATCGACGACGGCGACATCCTCACCTCGGCCGGGGCCGTCTCGGGCGTGGACCTCTGCCTCCACATCGTCCGCAAGGACCACGGCAGCGAGGTCGCCAACCACATCGCGCGCCGCTGTGTCATACCGCCCTGGCGGGACGGCGGCCAGGCCCAGTACATCGAAGCGCCCGTCCCCGAGCCGGGCACGACCGGCACCGCCGCCACGCGCGCATGGGCCCTGGAGCACCTCGACGAGCCGCTCGCCCTCGCCGACCTCGCCGCGCACGCCGGGATGAGCTCCCGCACCTTCGCGCGCCGCTTCACCGAGGAGGTCGGCATCAGTCCGGGCCGCTGGATCATCCAGCAGCGCGTCCATCACGCCCGTCGGCTGCTGGAGACCACCGATCTGTCCATCGAGCGCATCGCCCACGAGGTCGGCTTCGGCACGGCCATCTCCCTGCGCCAGCACCTCAACGCGGTGATCGGCGTCTCCCCGGTGGCCTATCGGCGCGCGTTCCAGGCGGCGCGGTGACGGAGCGGCACCGCAGGTGGACGACAGACGGAAGACGGCTGGCACGATCTCATCGAAGGGTGGCAATCTAGCCATTGTCGTGCCGGTGCACGGACCGTGATTCTGGGGCTATGAGCGAGTCAACGGCGCACGACGCCGCACCTGCCACCATGCGTGCCATCAGCCAGGACACCTTCGGTGGCCCCGATGTTCTGAAAGAGATCGAGCTTCCGCGGCCGGTACCCGGCCCGAGCGAAGTCCTCATCGCCGTCCACGCCGCCGGCGTCAATCCGACCGACTGGAAGCACCGCGCGGGCGGTCCGTTCGTGGGACCGCCGCCCTTCGTCCTCGGCTGGGACGTCTCCGGCGTCGTCGAGGCCGTCGGCTTCGGTGTCACCCTCTTCAAGCCGGGTGACGAGGTCTTCGGGATGCTGCCCTACCCGCACGGCGTCGGCTCGCACGCCGAGTACGTCACCGGCCCCGCACGGGCCTTCGTCCACAAGCCGTCCGCCCTCGACCACGTCCAGGCCGGAGCCATCCCGCTCGCCGCCCTCACGGCCTATCAGGCGCTGGTCGACACCGCGGACGTCCAGCCGGGGCAGCGCGTGCTGATCCACGCGGCCGCCGGCGGCGTCGGCCACCTGGCCGTACAGATCGCCAAGGCCCGCGGCGCCCATGTCATCGGTACGGCCAGCGCCGCCAAGCACGACTTCCTGCGGGAGCTGGGCGCGGACGAGCTCATCGACTACCGCACCACCGACTTCACCGAGGCCGTCAGCGACGTCGACGTCGTGCTGGACACCCTCGCCGGTGAGACCCGCACCCGCTCCCTGGACGTCCTGCGCCGGGGCGGCCTCCTCATCTCGATCCTGGGCGGCGGAACGGAGGAAGAGGCAAAGAAGGCAGCCGAGTCGGGCGTCCGGATCGAGGGGCTGCTCGTCGAGGCGGACCAGGCGGGCATGCGGGCGATCGCCGACCTCGCCGAGGCCGGCAAGCTGCGCGTCCACGTCGACGCGGTGCTGCCGCTCTCGGAAGCCGCCAAGGCACATGCGCTGGGCGAGACGAACCGTACGAGCGGCAAGCTCGTCCTCACCGTGAAGTGACCGACGCAACCGTGAAGTGACGGACTGAGCGGAGGACGCGGTCATGGCCGCCGGGCGCCTCGGCGACCGGCGGCCCGGCCGGGGGAGCCCAGACCGGCGTCGGTTCGACATGCCACCGTGGGCGCAATGCCGGTGTCGGGCTGTCTGGCGGGTCACCCTGTGGGCTGTTGACCTGGTGGTGTCAGGAGTCCGTGGGTGTGCAGATCGCGTGAGCGGGACGAGATCGCCGAGCAGCTTCAGGCGCTGACCCTGGCCAAGGACCGCTTGCAGGGGCTGCTGGACGCGGTGCTCGCGATCAGCCGTGAGCTGGAGCTGCCGGCGGTGCTGCACCGGATCGTCACCACGGCCATGGATCTGGTCGGTGCCCGTTACGGCGCGCTGGGCGTGCTGCACCACTCAGGGCAGTACCTGGAGCAGTTCATCACCGCCGGGCTGTCCCCGGACCAGCAGGAGGACCTGGCCGGGGTCCCCTTCCCGCGCGGCCGCGGCGTGCTGGGGCAGCTGATCCACCACCCGGAGCCGCTGCGGGTGGACGACATCGCCGCCCACCCGTCGTCGGTCGGGCTCCCGCCCGGCCACCCGTACATGCGCACCCTGCTCGGGGTCGCGATCAGCGTCCGCGGCACCATCTACGGCGATCTGTATCTGTCCGAACGCCACGACGGGCAGCCGTTCGACCGCGACGACGAGGACATCGTCCTCGCCCTGGCAGGCGCCGCCGGTATCGCGATCGAGAACGCGCGCCTCTTCGGCAGCGTCCGCGACGCCGCCGAGCACTTCCAGCGGCTGCTGCTGCCCACCCTGCCGGATCTGCGGCCCTTCACCGCCGCGGCCGTCTACCGGCCCGCGTCCGAGCCGGGCCGCCTGGGCGGTGACTGGTACGACGCCATCATGCTGCCCGACGACGCCTGCGCCGCGGTGATCGGTGACGTACTGGGCCATGACATGCAGGCCGCCGCGGCCATGGCCCAGACCCGCAATATGCTGCGGGCCCTGCTCTACGACCGCCGCACCCCGCCCAGCGAGGTCCTCACCCAGCTGGACCACACCCTGCACGCCATCACCGACCTGCCGGTCACCACCGCCTGCCTGGCGCGTATCGAACCGGAGGACGGCCGCTGGCGGCTGCACTGGAGCTCCGCGGGCCATGTCGCTCCGCTGCTGCTCACCCCGGACGGGCGGCCGGAGTACGCGTTCGCCGAACCCGGCCTGCCGCTGGGGGTGGACGCCGGCCAGCACCGGCCCGACCACACCCGGCCCCTGCCCGAGGGCGCCACCGTGGTCCTCTTCACCGACGGGCTCGTCGAACACCACCGGCACCCCATCGACACCGGCCTGCACACCCTCGCCGAACTCGCCGCCGCCCACGCCCATTTGCCGCTGGACGACCTCGTGCAGACCCTCGCCGACGACCACCCCGGCGACGGACACGACGACATGGCCATCCTCGCGCTGCGCGCCCCGCACGGCGCCTGACCGGGCGGAATACAGAGTGCTGGCGTGGTTGATGGGGGTTGTGTGGTTGGCCCGGAATGGCCGGATTCTGGTTGGTCAGGTTCCCCGCGCACGTAGCAGGATTCAGCTGCGCAATGCGGTCGCGCGCTCCGTCCGGAGCCGTGTCATCGACAGGGGGAATGCTCCATGCGTCAGTTCCGCAGCACGGTCAGGAAGACGGTGGCGGCGGCTGCCGCGCTCGCCGGCGGGGCGCTGTTGACGCTCGGCGTGAGCGCCGACGCCGCGCACGCGGCAGGCACGGCGGGGGAGTACCAGGGATGTCCGTCCGGGTATGTGTGCCTCTACCCGAACGCGGGGTGGAACGGCGGCCACCCGACGTACAAGTGGTACACCTACGGTGCCCACAACATCAGGAACCAGTACGGCGTCAAGCGGTTCTTCAACAACCAGACCGGCGGCGCCATCGCCCGTAACTGCCTGGGCTCCAACGGCACCCGCTGCCAGGGCATCCAGGCCGCCGGCACCTATGCCGACTACGACTACACCCCGTACAACTCCGTTCTGCTCGCCGAACGCTGACCGGCCGGCCGCGGCTTCGCCGCCAGCCGAACGCAGCGCTACCCCTGGTCCAGGAACGTCGAGACCGTCCGGGTGAAGAGCCGTGGGTCGTCCAGCCACGGGTAGTGCCCGGCCCCCGGCTGGACGGTCAGTTCCGCCCGGGGGAACAGCTCCGCGATCCTGGCGGCGACGCGGGGCAGCGGGCCGCTGTCCCGCTCGCCCGCGAGGATCAGGACCGGCGCCGTCAACTTGGCGATGCCGGCACGGGCCGCGGCCGGTGCGAACGCGCCCGTGGACGCGTACACCTCCCCGGCCTCGTCATTGCACTGCGCCACCTCGGACGCGGCGTGCGCCTGCGCGGCGGCGTCCCAACGGCCGTAGAAGAACGGGGCGATGGCGTCCCAGTCCGCATCGGTCGCGGAGCCGGCCCAGACTGATTCAAAGGCCTCGTACGCGGCCTTGAACCACGGCTCTGTAGTGCGCAGGGCGGCTGCCTCGCGCCGGTGCTCCACGGTGAAGTCGACACCGAGCGCCCGAGCACGGGCGGTGACCAGGGTGAGGCTACGGATGCGCTCCGGGTGCCGGGCCGCGTGGAGCAGGGCGAGATCGCCGCCCGCGGAGTGCGTGAGCACGTCGACGCGGTCCAGGCCCAGGTGCTCGCGGAGGGCCTCGACATCGGCGACCTGCCGGTCGCAGCGGTAGGTCGCCGGGTCGGCCGGAATGCCGGAGTCGCCGGTGCCCCGCAGATCGAGCATGATCAGCCGGCGCCGCCTCGACAGTCCGCCGAGGTCGCCCAGGTAGGCCGAGGCGCGCATGGGGCCACCGGGCAGGCAGAGCAACGGCGCGCCCTCACCCACCACGTGATAGGCGAGTTCGGTTCCGTCGGGAGCGAGGAAGGTCGGCATGGCGCCATCCTCATTGCCGGGGACGACGTCAACAAGCGGTTTACCGCTCCCTCCCGTCACCCCAACGCAGGAACTCCGGGGAAAAGGGGAGGTCGCGCGCGAGACCGGCGCGGTGCCCTGCTTAACATCACCGGCATCCCCTTGGGGGCAATCAGGACATGAAATGACATTCCATCAGGAGGCGGCATGAGGGCGGAAGCAGGCTCGGCTCGGACACTGGTCATCGAGCCGGCCGGCGGAACGGGGCAGCACGCCGGCCGCCTCGAGACCTTCGCTCAGCCGCTGAGGGCCCGGCTTGTCGACCCTGGCTCCGGTACGCCCGTCTCCGATGCCGAGGTGACGTTCTCCTGGGTGTCCACCAGCCAGCAAGTCCTCTTCGAGGGGGATGAAAGGACCGTCAGCGTACGGACGGACCGTGACGGCTATGCGCGCACACCGCCGCTCGTGGCCGGTGACGCGGACGGCACCGCGGTCTTCACCGTCACCGCTGCCGGTGCGGAGCCCGTGGACTTCGAGGCCATGGTCGATCTGTGAACCTGTAGGTCTGTGAACCCGTAGGTCCGGACGGACGGCAACGGCCTGGCCCGGACCCCTGGCCCCCGGGGCGTTCCGGGGCCGGAGATCCGGGCCAGAGGGCGCGCCTCAGGGGTGTGCACCGGTGCGCGGACGGTCGGATCGGCCTCAGTGCGGGTGCTTGAGGACGCGCTGGATGTTGTTGCTGCTGCCCTGCGCCGCGCCCGAGACGGAGTTGCCGCTGTTGGTGGAGCCGTTGGTGCTGCCGAGGTTGCCGCTGTCGTTCGGGTTTCCGCGGTTGATGAAGTTTCCGCTGTTCCGGCTGTTTCCGCTGTGCACAGGCCCGTTCACACAGGCCCGGGACGTCTTGGACTGCGGCGCTTTGTAGTTGACGTTGCCGAGCCGGTTGTTGCAGACCACACCCTGAGCCGTACCCGTAAGGGAGACGAGATCGGCGCCCACTGTGGCGGAGAGCAGATCCGGAATGGTCTGGGCCCGAGCGATTCCGGCGCTCAGCAGAACGAGGCCGCACGCCCCGGCGATACTTCCCGCCCGCACAACGCTTCTCACGATGCTCCCTGCCGTTTCCTTGGTGATGGCAGAGGTATCGTCCTGCCGTCGGCGGCTCGCGACGGCGTCAACCCGCTGGAGTCAAAACGCTCGACGGCCACAATCAGCCGGGTGGCCCAATGAAATCCCGCGGCTTTCCCGCTTCGCCCGGGAGCCGTTCTCCGCCCATGCGCAGCTCGGCCACCGAGGCCGGCAGGCCCCGGTGGCCGTCCGGTTTCGCGCGGTGCCGCCGCCGTGCGCGGTGACCTGCGCTACCAGTAGTGCGCTACCAGTAATGCGCTACCAGTAGTGCTTACGCCCGAAGACCGCGTGTCCCGTTCCGCCGAGAAGCCAGAGGATCGCCCCGACCACGGCGAGCACGATCCCGATCATCCACAAGATGGACAGGCCGGTCAGGAACCCGATGACAAGCAAGATGATTCCGAGAACGATCACGATGCTCTCCGATCTCGCACCTTTGTTCACTTCTCACTGTGGCCCCGGCCTGCGGCAAGGGCAACCGGTGCTGTCGAGGCCGGGCCCCTCGGGCCCGTCGGCCACCGCTTCGCATTTCACCCCTACGGCCCCCCGGCGCATGCGTCCCGGAGTGACGCGGGCGGCCATTATGGCGGAAGGATCGGTGTTTTCCCGTGGCGGGAATTTCTTGAGGGTGGAAGGGGCGTAGGTGACGGAGGTCAAGGAAGCCGAGCGGTTCGCGTCGGAAAAGGACAGGTCGCGGCCGGGCCGGGTCCTGCTGGGATGGATCACGACGACTGATCATAAGGTTATTGGCAACCTGTATATGGTCACCGCATTCGGATTCTTTCTCCTCGCGGGAACGCTGGCGATGCTGATGCGTGCCGAGCTGGCCGTTCCCGGACTTCAGCTGGTCTCCAGTGAGCAGTACAACCAGCTGTTCACCATTCACGGCACGATCATGATGCTGCTCTTCGCGACCCCCATGTTCGCCGGTTTCGCGAACGCGGTGATGCCGCTCCAGATCGGCTCGCCGGACGTCGCCTTCCCCCGGCTGAACGCCTTTACGTACTGGCTCTTTCTGCTCGGCGGCCTCATGGTGGTGTCCGGCTTCGTCGTCCCCGGCGGGGCCGCGTCGTTCGGCTGGTTCGCCTACGCGCCTCTGAACGGTCCGGTGTTCTCGCCCGGGAAGGGCGGTGACCTGTGGACCATGGGGCTTGTCGTGGCCGGTCTGAGCACGATTCTGGGTTCGGTGAATTTCATTGCCACGATCGTGTGCCTGCGCGCCCCCGGTATGACGATGTTCCGGATGCCGATCTTCACCTGGAATGTGCTGTTCACATCCATTCTGGCGCTGCTGGCATTCCCGGTGCTGGCCGCCGCACTCCTTGCGCTGGAGGCGGACAGGAAATTCGGTGCGCATGTCTTCGATGCCGCGAACGGGGGTGCGCTGCTGTGGCAGCACCTGTTCTGGTTCTTTGGTCATCCGGAGGTCTACATCGTCGCGCTGCCGTTTTTCGGCGTGATTTCCGAGATCATTCCGGTATTCAGCCGCAAGCCCGTGTTCGGTTATGTCGGCATGGTCGGCGCCACGATCGCCATCACCATGCTGTCGGCCAGTGTGTGGGCGCACCACATGTTTGCGACCGGAGCGGTGCTGCTGCCGTTCTTCTCCGTACTGTCCTTCCTCATCGCGGTGCCGACCGGGGTGAAGTTCTTCAACTGGATCGGCACCATGTGGCACGGGAGCCTTTCGTTCGAGACCCCGATGCTGTGGAGCATCGGATTCCTCGTCTCCTTTCTGCTCGGCGGGCTCAGCGGTGTGCTCATCGCGTCCCCGCCCCTGGACTTCCAGGTCACGGACACCTACTTCATCGTGGCCCATCTGCACTACGTACTGTTCGGCACCGTCGTCTTCGCGATGTTCGGCGGATTCTATTTCTGGTGGCCCAAGTGGACCGGGAAGCTGCTGAACGAGCGGCTCGGCAAGATCCATTTCTGGACGCTGTTCTTCGGCTTCCAGGGAACGTTCCTGGTACAGCACTGGCTGGGCGAAATCGGTATGCCCCGCCGCTACGCGGACTACCTGGCCGCCGATGGATTCACCGTGCTGAACTCGGTCTCCTCGATCAGCTCCTTTCTGCTCGGCGCGTCCACGCTGCCGTTCCTGTACAACGTCTGGCGCACGTCCCGGTACGCGCCGAAGGTCCGGACGGACGACCCCTGGGGTTTCGGCAGATCGCTGGAGTGGGCGACGTCCTGCCCGCCGCCGCGGCACAACTTCCACACGATGCCGCGAGTCCGCTCCGACTCGCCGGCGTTCGATCTGCACCATCCGGAAGTCGGAGAGAGCATGCCCGAACCCCGGCCGAGTGACCGCCGATGAAAATCGAGACCGCTCTCTTCGGCGGCGTCGCATTGTTCTTCGCGGTGACCGCTGTCGGCTACACATGGTGGTCGGACGCCGAGCCGGCCGGCGCCGCCGCGCTCATCGTGTCCTTCCTCATGAGCGCGCTGGTTTTCCTCTTCCTCTATGTGCAGGGGCGCAAGCACGGCTCCCGCCCGGAAGACCACAAGGATGCCGAGATCAAGCAGCGGTCAGGGCCGGTGGACTTCTTCCCGCCGCGCAGCGTCTACCCGCTTCTGACCGCCGTCGGATACGCCGTGGCCGCGCTGGGGGTGGTGTACGGGGTGTGGTTGTTCCTGGTCGGTGTGGGCCTGCTGGCCGGTGGCGTCTTCGGCTTCGTCTTCGAATACCGCGACCGCGAGGACTGACGCTACGGGCCATCGGCCCCCGGCCGGCCGGACACCGCCGCGGCCTGCTGCTCCTGCTGCTCCTGCTGCCGTACGGACGGCAGGGGGACCTGGTCGCGGTAGTACCAGCGGCTCAGTGCGAGCCGCAGCCTCTGGGATCGGGAGAGCGGTGCGGCGGGCTCTGCGGGGGGCGCTTCGAGCGCACGCGGTGCCTGCCCCACAAGGAGGGTGTAACGCTGCGCGGCGGGCAGCGGCCGGTGTTCCTCGTACAGATCGCCGTAGACGGACTGGTGCACCTGTCCGGTCTCCTCGCCCTCGGTCAGCCGGTCCCGATCGCGGTGCTGCAGTGCCAGGCACAGCCACTTGGTCACCACGAAGGCCAGCAGTGGCACGACCACCACCGCCGCACGCAGCACCCACGTCAGGGCGTTGATCGACAGGCCGAAGACAAACGCGATGACATCGTTCCCGCCGGCCAGTTGCAGCACCGCGAAGAAGGAGATGGCCGCGACTCCGAAGGCGGTGCGGGTGTGCTGCTCGCGCGGCCGGTCGCAGACATGCAGTTCGCCGCGGTCGGCGGTCACCCATCGCTCGAAGAAGGGGTAGGCGTACAGCACCCCGAAGAGCACCCCGGGCAGCGCCACCGCGGGGATGAAGACGTTCCACATGATGGTGTGGCCCCAGATGTTGGTCTCCCAGGGCGGCATCAACCGCAGCGCACCTTCGAGGAACCCCACGTACCAGTCGGGCTGGGCGTTGGTGGACACCTGGTCCGCCTGGAAAGGACCGTAATCCCAGACCGGGTTGATCTGGCCGACCGCCCCGAGGACCACGTACACCGCGGACAGGATGAGGAGCAGTCCGGTGGATTTGGTGAGCCATTGCGGGAACATCGGCTGGCCGATCACGTTCTTGTTGGTTCTCCCCGGGCCGCGCCACTGCGTGTGCTTGAGATACACCACCAGCATGAGATGAACGGTGACCAGCCCGATGAGGATTCCGGGTACCAGCAGAATGTGGAGTGCGTAGAGCCGCGGGATGATGTCGTTCCCGGGGAACTCGCCGCCGAAGGAGAAGAAGGAGAGGTAGGTCCCCACCACGGGGATGGAGCCGATGATGGTGTCCGCGGTGCGCAGGCCCGTACCGGAGAGCAGATCGTCCGGCAGGGAGTATCCGCAGAATCCCTCCAGCAACGCCAGCAGGAAGAGCGTCACGCCGATCACCCAGTTCCCTTCGCGGGGGCGGCGGAAGGCTCCGGTGAAGAAGATGCGCAGCATGTGCACGCCGATACTGGCCAGGAAAGTCAGCGCCGCCCAGTGGTGCACCTGCCGGATGAGCAGTCCGCCGCGTACATCGAAGCTGATGTCGAGGGTGGAGGCGTATGCGTGGGTCATTCGCGTGCCGCGCAACGGGGCATAGGAGCCGTGGTAGGTGATCTCGGCCATGTCCGGATCGAAGAAAAAGGCCAGGAAGACTCCGGTGAGTACCAGCACCATGAGGCTGTAGAGCGCCAGCTCGCCGAGCAGAAAGGCCCAGTGGTCGGGAAAGGCCTTGCGCAGGAGTTTTCCCGCCGATGCGGCCGGCAGTCGCTCGTCGAGCCGGAAGAAACCTTGTTCCGCCGCGTGGTGCAGCTTGGGTCCGAGTCGTTCCGTGCGCTTACGGAAAAACATGCACCGGGCTCCTCGACGCTCGATCCACCGCGACCCGGCCGCTTCAACCGGATGGTGATACTGCGTAATGTACTGAGCACGGTGCAAAGAGCCCGGGAAGAGCGCCCGCCAGTCGTCGGCAGGTGTTTCGGCACGGAGAGCGGGTCAGCCGCGGGGCGGTTCCCACACCGAGCAGTCGTGGGCGAAGAGGACACGGCGCGGGTCGAACTCGGTGAGCCGGTCCAGCCAGGGCCGGTAAGGGGGAAGCGGCTGGGCGTCGCCTGCGAGCGCGGCGTGGCGGGCCAGGTGGCCGGATGCGAAGTCGGACGCGAGGTCATGGGCCTGGCCGGCGAGGACCACGGAGCCGTCGTTCTGACGGACCACCAGCGACTGGTGCCCCTCGGTGTGGCCCGGGGTGGGAATGATCCAGACCCCGGGCAGGAGCTCGGCCTCGCCGGCGAGTTCCTCATAGGTGGCGCCGGGGAAGTCCACGAGCTCGTCGAGGGTGTAGCCGCCCTGACGGGCGGACGCCAGCTCCGCCTCCTGCACCACAATGGGCTTGCCGGCCAGCTGCGGGTTGCCTCCGCAGTGGTCGAAGTGCAGATGGCAGTTCACGACCAGGGAGATGTCCGCGAGGGCGACCCCGGCGGCTGCCAGGGCGTCCGGCAGTGCGCGGCGGCGCGGACGGTAGTGCGCGTCGGCCTCCGGGGACCCGCTGCCGATGCCGGTGTCGAAGAGGATCAGCCCCTGCTCGTGCCGTACGAGGTAGCCGAGTACGGGTTCCACGCGTGGGTGCGGGCCGCCGGTCTCCGACGCCGGCCGGATGAAGTAGCCGAGGTCGAGTCGGCGTACCGGTGTGTTCTTGCCCGCCGCTCTCGTGTACTTCGCCATGGACGCCACCCTCGCAGGCCGCTGCCGGGCCGTCCGGGCTTCCGCCGACAGCGGAAGGGCCGCCGGTACGGGGCGGTACCGGCGCGCCCGGAGCCGGGCCGGCGGGCGCCCGGCTCCGGCGGCGGGACTCAGCCGAGCCCGGGGATCTGGGAGACCAGCAGGTCGATGAGCTTGATGCCGATGAACGGGGCGACGAGACCGCCGAGTCCGTAGCGGGTCAGGTTGCGGCGCAGCAGGTCGTGGGCGGAGGCGGGGGTGTAGCGGACACCGCGCAGGGCGAGGGGGATCAGGGCGATGATGATGAGCGCGTTGAAGATGATCGCGGAGGTGATGGCCGAGGTCGGGCTGTGCAGGCCCATGATGTTCAGGGCCGACAGGCCCGGGTAGGCGCCGGCGAACATCGCCGGGATGATCGCGAAGTACTTGGCGACGTCGTTGGTGATCGAGAAGGTGGTCAAGGCGCCCCGGGTGATGAGCAGTTGCTTGCCGATCTCGACGATCTCGATGAGCTTGGTCGGGTTGGAGTCCAGGTCCACCATGTTCCCGGCCTCCTTGGCGGCCGAGGTACCGGTGTTCATGGCCACACCGACGTCCGCCTGGGCCAGCGCGGGGGCGTCGTTGGTGCCGTCCCCGGTCATGGCGACCAGCTTGCCGCCGGCCTGTTCCCGCTTGATGAGCGCCATCTTGTCCTCGGGCGTGGCCTCCGCGAGGAAGTCGTCCACGCCCGCCTCGTCGGCGATGGCCTTGGCCGTCAGCGGGTTGTCACCCGTGATCATGACGGTCTTGATGCCCATCTTGCGCAGCTCGACGAAGCGTTCGCGCATGCCGTCCTTGACGACGTCCTTGAGGTGGATGACACCCAGGACGCGCGGGCCGCGCTCGTCCTCCAGGGCGACCAGCAGCGGGGTGCCGCCGGCCTGCGAGATGGCGTCGGTGAGCTGCTGGGCGTCGGCGGCGACCTCGCCACCGCGCTCCGTGACCCAGGCGATGACCGAACCCGACGCGCCCTTACGGACCTTGCGGTGGTGGCCGTCCTCGGTGACGTCCACACCGGACATCCGGGTCTGGGCGGTGAACGGGACCCACTCGGCGCCGGTCAGCTCGCCCTGGTGGCGCTCGCGCAGCCCGTACTTCTCTTTG
Organism: Streptomyces sp. NPDC002446; assembly: GCF_053595675.1. Classification (NCBI taxonomy): domain Bacteria; kingdom Bacillati; phylum Actinomycetota; class Actinomycetes; order Kitasatosporales; family Streptomycetaceae; genus Streptomyces; species Streptomyces sp. NPDC002446. The sequence goes on from NZ_JBSFYC010000068.1 coordinate 34,007, forward strand.
GCGAGGACCACGATGGAGCGGCCCTCCGGCGTCTCGTCGGCCAGCGAGGACAGCTGGGCCGCGTCGGCGACCTCGGCCTCGGTGGTGCCGCGGACGGGGACGAACTCGGCGGCCTGGCGGTTGCCGAGGGTGATGGTGCCGGTCTTGTCGAGCAGCAATGTCGATACATCGCCAGCCGCTTCGACGGCGCGCCCGGACATGGCCAGCACATTGCGCTGCACCAGCCGGTCCATGCCGGCGATGCCGATGGCCGAGAGCAGCGCGCCGATCGTCGTCGGGATCAGGCAGACCAGCAGCGCCAGCAGCACGATCATGGGCTGCTGGGCGCCCGCGTAGATCGCGAACGGCTGGAGGGTGACGACCGCCAGCAGGAAGACGACGGTGAGCGACGCGAGCAGGATGTTCAGCGCGATCTCGTTGGGGGTCTTCTGCCGTGCGGCGCCCTCGACGAGGTTGATCATCCGGTCGATGAAGGTCTCGCCGGGCTTCGTCGTGATCTTGATGACGATGCGGTCGGAGAGCACCTTCGTACCGCCGGTGACGGCAGAACGGTCACCGCCGGACTCGCGGATCACCGGCGCCGACTCACCCGTGATCGCCGACTCGTCCACCGAGGCGACGCCTTCGACGACATCGCCGTCACCGGGGATGATGTCGCCGGCCTCGCAGACGACCAGGTCGCCGATGCGCAGTTCGGTGCCGGGAACCTGTTCCTCGGTCGTGCCGTTCAGGCGGCGCGCCACGGTGTCGGTCTTCGCCTTGCGCAGGGTGTCGGCCTGTGCCTTGCCACGTCCCTCGGCGACCGCCTCCGCCAGGTTGGCGAAGATGACGGTCAGCCACAGCCAGGCGGCGATCGCCCAGCCGAACCAGTCCCCGGGGGACTTGAGGGCGAAGAACGTGGTCAGCACGGAGCCGACCTCGACCACGAACATCACGGGGGACTTGGCCATCACCCGCGGGTCGAGCTTGCGTATCGCGTCCGGGAAGGACTTGACCAGCTGCTTGGGGTCGAAGAGACCGCCGCCCACGCGGCCGTCGCCGGGCTTGTGCCCGCTGGGGACGTCCTGGTGCGGAGCGCGAGTCGGAGTGGCGGTGGACATGGAGCCGGGCTCCTCTGGTTTCACGGGGGCGGTCATGACAGGCCCTCCGCCAGCGGCCCGAGGGCCAGCGCCGGGAAGTAGGTCAGACCGGTGATGATCAGGATCGTGCCGACGAGCAGCCCGGCGAAGAGCGGCTTTTCGGTACGCAGGGTGCCCGCGGTCTCCGGGACCGGCTTCTGCTCGGCGAGCGAACCGGCCAGCGCGAGCACGAACACCATCGGCAGGAAGCGGCCGAGCAGCATGGCCAGACCGATCGTGGTGTTGTACCAGGGCGTGTTGGCGTTCAGGCCGCCGAAGGCGGAGCCGTTGTTGTTGGCGCCGGAGGTGAACGCGTACAGCACCTCGGAGAAGCCGTGCGAACCGGCGCCCAGCGCCTTGGTGTTGAGCATCGAGCCCAGCGCGTCCGGCAGCACCATCGAGGCGGCGGTGAAGCCGAGGACGAGCGTCGGGGTGATGAGGATGTAGCAGGCGGCGAGCTTGATCTCGCGGGTGCCGATCTTCTTGCCCAGGTACTCGGGCGTACGGCCCACCATCAGGCCGGCGATGAACACCGCGATGATCGCCATCACGAGCATGCCGTAGAGGCCGGAGCCCACACCGCCGGGTGCGACCTCGCCGAGCATCATGCCGAGCAGCTGGATGCCGCCGCCGAAGGCGGTGAAGGAGGAGTGGAAGGAGTCCACCGCGCCGGTGGAGGTGAAGGTGGTGGCCACCGAGAAGATCGCGGAGGAGCCGACGCCGAAGCGGGTCTCCTTGCCCTCCATGGCGGCGCCCGCGGCCTGCAGGGCCGGGCCGCCGTGGGCGAACTCGGTCCACATCATCAGCGCGGTGAAGCCGAGCCAGATGACGCCCATCGTGGCCAGGACCGCGTAGCCCTGCTTCACGTTCCCGACGAGCTTGCCGAAGGTGCGGGTCAGCGCCAACGGGATGACGAGGATCAGGAAGATCTCGAAGAGGTTGGTGAAGGCGTTGGGGTTCTCGAAGGGGTGGGCCGAGTTGGCGTTGGCGACACCACCGCCGTTGGTGCCCAGCTCCTTGATGACCTCCTGCGAGGCGTACGCGCCGCCCCCGGTCTGCTGGGTGCCGCCCATGAACTGGCCGACCTCGTGGATGCCGGAGAAGTTCTGGATGGCGCCGCAGGCGACCAGGACGAGGGCGCCGACGACCGAGATCGGGATCAGCACCCGGACGGTGCCGCGGACCAGGTCGGCCCAGAAGTTGCCGAGGTCACCGGTGCGGGACCGGGCGAAGCCGCGGACGAGGGCGACGGCGACGGCCATGCCGGTGGCGGCGGAGACGAAGTTCTGCACCGCGAGGCCGCCGGTCTGCACGACGTGGCCCATGGCCTGCTCGCCGCTGTAGGACTGCCAGTTGGTGTTGGCGACGAAGGACGCCGCGGTGTTGAACGCCTGGTCCGGGCTGATCGACGCGAAGCCGAAGGACAGCGGCAGACCGCCCTGGAGGCGCTGCAGCAGGTACAGGAAGAGCACACCCGCCACGGAGAACGCCAGGACGCCGCGCAGATAGGCGGGCCAGCGCATCTCGGCGTCCGCGTTGGCGCCGATGCAGCGGTAGATGACCTTCTCGACGCGGAGGTGCTTGGGAGAGCTGTAGACGGCGGCCATGTAGTCGCCGAGGGGGCGGTACGCCAGGGTCAGCGCCGCGATCAGCGCTATCAGCTGGAGCACGCCTGCGAGGACGGGGCTCATGTTGCCCGCTGCGGCAGCAGCTATGGACACGTCAGAACCTCTCCGGGAAGACGAGGGCAAGGACCAGGTATCCGAGCAGGGCGACGGCAACGATCAGGCCGACGATGTTCTCGATGGTCACAGCTTCGTCACCCCCTTGGCGACGAGGGCCACCAACGCGAAGACCGCGAGCGTGACGACGACGAAGGCCACGTCGGCCATCGTGTGCTCCTAGATAGACGGGAGATGAGGACCCCCAAAGCAAAGCGCTCTTCCCCCGCGGCTCGAACTCTGTTGACGCCTCCCTTACGGCCATTAGCGCCCCGTTGACGGAACCCATACGCGCCCGTTTTTGACCTGCACAAACGCCGAGGGCCCGGACCCCCTTGTCAGGGGTACGGGCCCTCGCGAGCAACGCGATCCGGCCGACCTGGGCGCCTTTTCGCGCCCGCCGGCTTGCGGTCGGTGTCAGCGGATCTCGGTGATCTCCGGTCCGCGCTCCAGCCGCTCCACGCCACCGCCGAACCGGGACTGCCCGGCCGGCTCCTGCTGCACGCCGTCCGGCACCATCTGGGCGTCGTCCGGCAGCTTCAGGACGATCGGGTCACGCGGCGCCATCGGTCCCTCACCGCGCACGATGACGGTGTCCCGGAAGATGTGCTCCAGCACGCCCGCGGCCTGCGGCTGCACCGCGCCCTGGCCGGAGATCACCCCGCGCAGGAACCACCGGGGGCCGTCGACACCGACGAAGCGCACGACCTGCACACCGTTGGTGCCGTCCGGCAGCTGTACGGGTACCTGGGCGCGCAGCTCCCAGCCCAGCGGGCCCTCGACCTCGTCGATGACCCCGCCCTGCTGGGTGATGCCGGCCGCGATCTCCTCGCGGACCTCTCCCCAGATGCCCTCGTTCCTGGGAGCGGCGAAGGCCTGCAGCTGTACGGCGCTGTCCTGCAGCACCACCGTCGCGGCGACGATCGCGTCACCGGCGACCTCCACCCGCAGCTCCATGCCCTCGACACCGGGCACGTACAGGCCGCCGAGGTCCACCCGGCCCTCACCGGGGTCCTTGACCTCCGACGCGTCCCAGGGGCCGTCGGGGCGCGGCGCGGGCGGAAGGTTGAGCCGCTGCTGCGTCGCCTCGCCCTCGTCGGCGCCGCTCACCGCTTGCTCGTCGGCGAGCGTGGCGTCCTTGGCCGACTCTTCAGGAGCCTCATTCTTCTTGCGACGTCCGAACACGTCACTGTCCTTCCCGGTCGGCACCGACCGCTGCGTATTCATTCCCGCCCGTGGAGCCGCCCACCGCCGCATGACCGCCGGTGGAACCGAATCCCCCCTCGGCCCGCGCCGAGCCGGGAAGTTCCGCCACCTCGTGGAAGCGCACCTTCTCGACCTGCTGGACGACAAGTTGGGCGATCCGGTCGAACCGCTCGAACCGCACGCTCTCGCGCGGGTCCAGATTGACCACGATCACCTTGATCTCTCCACGGTACCCGGCATCGACCGTCCCGGGGGCATTGACCAGCGCCAGTCCGCAGCGCGCTGCGAGCCCGGAGCGGGGGTGCACGAACGCCGCGTACCCGTCGGGCAGCGCGATCGACACCCCTGTGGGCAGCACGGCGCGCTCCCCCGGCGCCAGTTCGGCGGCCTCGGTGGTCACCAGGTCCACGCCCGCGTCGCCGGGATGTCCGTACGACGGAACGGGCACGTCCGGGTCCAGCCGCCGCAGCAGTACATCCACCGGATTCCGTACCTGACTCACGGGTTCACCTCAAACGCACGTGCTCGCCTGACCTGGTCCGGGTCTGCCATCGCCGCCTGGATCTCCTCGGTCCTTCCGTTGTCGATGAAGTGGTCGACCTTCACCTCGATGAAGACGGCCTCGGCGCGCACCGCGACCGGGCCGTCCGGGCCGCCTATCCGCCCCACGGCCGTCGAGTAGATCTTCCGCCCGTGCACCGCGGTGACCCGCGCGTCCAGGTGCAGCACCGTGCCCAGCGGCACCGGCCGCAGGAAGTCGGTCTCCAGCCGGCCGGTCACCGCGATCACCCGCAGCAGCCAGTTCAGCGAGCCGAGCGTCTCGTCCAGCGCGGTGGCCAGCACTCCGCCGTGCGCCAGACCGGGCGCGCCCTGGTGGGCCTCCTTGACGGTGAACTCGGCCTGTACGCTCACGCCGTCGCCGGCCCGCGCCTCCAGGTGCAGACCGTGCGACTGGCCCGTACCGCAGCCGAAGCAGCGGTCGTAGTGCGCGCCGAGGAGTTCTCCGGGAGCCGGCGCCTCGGGGTGCCGGACCGGAGCGGCGGCGTCCTTCGGCGGCGTCAGCCGCGCCCTGGGTTCGTCAGTTCCACTCACGAGTGCAGACCCTACCCGCGCGCGTAAGGGGCCCGCGCCGCCGTGCCAAGCTGGGTTCATGCAGTCGTACGAAGAACGTCTCACCGCGCCCCGGTCCTGGTGGGCGATCGCCGCGCTGGTCGGCGTCGCCTGTGCCCTGATGCTGCTCCCCCTGGGGACGCTCCCGATGCTCGGCGGGCTGATCGGCGGGGCGGCGCTGTCCGCGGTGGCGGTGAGCTCGTACGGCTCGGTGCGGATCCGGGTGGTGGGCGGTGCGCTGATCGCCGGCGACGCCAGGATCCCGGCGGCGGCGCTGGGCGAGGCGCGGGCGCTGGACGCGGACGAGGCGCTGGCATGGCGTACGCACAAGGCCGACGCCCGCGCGTTCATGCTGCTGCGCGGCTATGTCCGCACCGCGGTGCGGGTGGAGATCACGGATCCGGACGACCCGACGCCGTACGCGTACCTCTCGACGCGGCAGCCGGAGCGTCTGGTGGCGGCACTGGCGGCCGTACGCGACTGAGCCGCGGGGCGCGGCCCGTCAGCCGCCGGGCGGGGAAAGGGCGTCCCAGGGGACCTGCCGTGTGCGCAGGTCCTTGCGGACCTTCGCCGCGAGCTTTCCGGTGTCGCGGCGGTTCATGAACGCGCCGACGGCGGCGCCGACCAGGAACGGCGTGAGGTTGGGCAGGTTGCGCAGCGTGCGCTTCATGATCTGCTGGCGCAGTTCGCGCCTCATCTGCCCGCCGAGCGCGATGTTCAGCGACGCCGGATCGGCGACGTCGACGCCCCGCTCGTGCGTCCAGGCCGACAGATAGGCCATCGCGCGTTGCCCGAGGCCGCCCGCGGGGCGCAGCCCGTAGACCTCGTGCAGCTCGGCGATCAGCTTGATCTCGACCGAGGCCACGCCGGTGATCTCGGCGGCCAGCTCGGCCGGCATGGCGGGCGGAACGGGCAGCATCGCTGCCGCGCCGACGCCCGCTCCGACGGTGGCGGTGCCCGCGCAGGCGCCCGCGACCAGCTTGTCGGCCAGCTCCTCGGGGGTCAGGCCGGGGAACTGGGCGCGCAGCGTGGCCAGGTCGCGGACCGGGATCCGCGGGGCGGTGGCGATGATCCGGTCGGCGATCGCGGCGGGCCAGGCCCGCATCCGCCCGCGTGGGGCCGCGGGCGAGGCCCCGCGGCCTCGCTCCTGCGGTGCACCGGCCGTCCGCTCCGTGGGAAGGGCGGTCGGGTCGGCGGGCACGGGCGCGGTTTCGTCGCGTGATCGTGCGCCGGCCGCCGAGCCGCTGACGCCCTTGGGGCCCTTACGGAACGGGTTCACGCCTGCCACGGCGCAGACCGGTCTCAGGCCGCGCAGTCGCGGCAGATCGGCTGCCCGTTCTTCTCCTCCGCGAGCTGGCTGCGGTGGTGGACCAGGAAGCAGCTCATGCAGGTGAACTCGTCCTGCTGCTTGGGCAGCACGCGCACCGCGAGCTCTTCGTTGGACAGGTCGGCGCCGGGCAGCTCCAGGCCTTCGGCCTGCTCGAACTCGTCGACGTCGACGGCAGAGGCGGACTTGTCGTTCCGCCGCGACTTCAGTTCCTCGATGCTGTCCTCGTTGAGGTCGTCATCGGTCTTGCGTGGAGTGTCGTAATCCGTAGCCATTTTCGCTCTCCCCCTCTGGGTGTCTGCGGTGTCTCAGCGCTCGTAACGCGTGAGAGGCCGGACTTGTGCCCGACCTGAGGCGGAGATTTTGCCTCACATCAAGGTCTGTTACTCAATCGACACCCAACCGCACCCCTGAAGAGGTGATCGGTTTGGATGGCGATCAGGACCGTACACGGTCCGAATGTCGCACCTCGCGCAGCCCATCACCTGTACTTCCCGTGATCCGGCCCCTCGAAAACCCGGACTTCCCCGGCATTCCGACTGGCTTTTTGATCACGGAGCGTAGATGGCTGGAAATTCGCGTCTGTGAGCGATCACACACGCGCAGACCGGCGGTCGGACCGGTGCAATTCTGCGCAAAGCGAACGTGGCGAAGGATCCCCGCCCACCCCCCGTTTCGTCAAACCGGGAGGCGGGACGGTGTACGGCCGTGAGACGGGCGATCGTACGCACAGATGTCCGACGACCGCACGCGGGGGTCCCGGTCGCTCCAGCGGCCGTACAGCCACCCTGTGGCCTGCTCAGAGCGGCAGTACGACGCGCATGGTCAGGCCGCCCCCCTCGCGGGGCTCGGCGGTGATCGTGCCGTCGTGGGCGCGCACCACCGAGCGCACGATGGACAGGCCCAGCCCCACGCCCTTGTCGCTGCCGGTGCGCTCGGTACGCAGCCGCCGAAACGGCTCGAAGAGGTTCTCCACCTCATACGCCGGAACCACCGGCCCCGTATTGGCGACCACCAGCACCGCACACCCCGGAAGCGCCTGAGTGGTCACCTCCACCCAGCCCTCCTCCGCCACGTTGTACCGCACCGCGTTCTGCACCAGATTCAGCGCGATCCGCTCCAGCAGCACACCATTGCC